>NZ_JACJQV010000079.1 GCF_014696875.1 Microcystis wesenbergii FACHB-1317
ACCTCCAAGCCGTTCGATAACTTATTGCTGCTTTTTTTGCCTAGTCTGAGCGTCTCATGTCTATATATTACTATGCCTGACTATATCTGACCATATTTGTATTGAAACTTTACTATACCTGAGTTGACAAATACTTGCGCTCGTTCTTCGATTTGCTTATTTGGTTGGAGAAATAAGTCTGCCTTCGATAACGCTTCTAAAATATATGCTTTTCTTGGAGAAGGCGTAATTTGTTCAGCTTCAAACATTAAGGCTTGTGAAGAAACTAACTCAAATTGCCCAGCTTCCCACAATGCGATGACATTGAGAATAGCCTCAGCTTCAACAGCAACTCGAATTTGCGTCTTGGTATCAAGTGGGCGTTGCAAGCTGCACATATTGGGACTTAGGCATTTTCGGGCAGCAAAAAAGGCTCAAACCATTACGGGACAAAGGGTTAACCTCAATTTATGATTTTCCTTGATATATCTGGGTTTCAGCGATTTTGGGCTTCTCGAAGTAAATCCCAAGCGGGGATTGGAGTTGAGGCTTTTATCGATTTGTTTTTTGTCTAAGTCCCAATATCAAAATAAATCCTCATAATACAAACTTGCAACACCCCTCAAGCCAAAAGTTTTACCCTATAGAATTACCATTATATAGGGGCTCTCTCTTTAAATATGCCCCCATAGCTTGACAGAGTTCTTCAATCATAAGCTCTACAGCTGCTGCTCCACCAACAACACTTGATAAAATTTCCACCACTACTGCCTCTGAAAGACCAGTAGCCGCAGCAATCACAGCAACTTCTGGAATAAGGGCAAGTCCGCCAGTGGCAACTGCCGCCGCAATTGCAGCAGCAATGACTGCGCCCAAGCCTACGTTTAGCCCAATTTTACAAGACCAACATTTGGCAGCATCCCCTAGTGGGACTTAGACAAAAAACAAATCGAGAAAAGCCTCAACCCCAATCCCTGCTTGGGATTTACTTCGAGAAGCCCAAAATCGCTGAAACCCAGATAGATCAAGGAAAATCATAAATCGAGGTTAACCCTTTGTCCCGTAATGGTTTGAGCCTTTTTTGCTGCCCGAAAATGCCTAAGTCCCACTAGAGAGGCTGCAAGTTCAGGATGCTCAAATGCTAAGTTCGTTCTTGCCATAAGATAGCGGGCGCTTTCAGATGTAGTCATGCTTAAGTCCCCAGTAAATTTGTTCAATTCATGATTTCGGACAAAAGAGAGAGTGGAGGGTGTTCAAACACCTAACCACATATTATAGGTCAACTTTCTGTATAACAATCTCCAGAGTAAAGATATGGGTCAACTTTCTGTATATCACTTCATTTAGGCGCAATCGCCAGAACTTTTCCCTATATCACGCCCAAAAGCTTGTTAGCCAGATTAGCATATTGCCAAAAACCTTGTTTAACTAAATTCCTGACAATTAGGCTCATTCTTTCTAGCGATGATTCCTATATCTGACCGCACCTCTTGACAAAAATTGATAATTATTCGACCTTTAGCGATCGCTATCGGGGGATAATTGTTTTTTGTTACAGCAATATGAAGCAGCCCAACTGATGGCTATATTTCCAGATTATCGCCCGCAGGAAACCAATAATTGCCGATGATAAATTTGTCGTCGCCGTCGGGGGTGAACAGGCTATCACCACGGGAGTAGTATAAGCTTACCAACGGGCTTGATCGGAACCTTTTACGGTGGTTCAAATTGATGCCCATGGCGATATGCGTTTTGAGTACGAAGGATCGCACCATAACCACGCCTGTGTGATGCGTCGGGTGTTAGAAATGGGTTTACCGACCTTACCCGTGGGAATTCGGGCTATTTGTCGAGAAGAAGCCGAATTAATCGCTAAACAGCAGATTCCCGTGATTTGGGATCGAGATATCGCCAGGGATGCGGAGTTATGCTGCTTTCGCCAACACAACTTTCAGGAGCCTCCAACTTCAATCACTTCTCCTGGAGAGACTTTATCTAATACGCTACAGGCATCTGGCATTAGGGGAAGTAAGTCAGAAAGTTTGTTGCTGGTTGCTACAAGAACAATAACTGCCACTCCAGTTTGCTGTAAATTTTGCTGATAACGCAAATTTTGATCTGTAGTGAGGAGAATCGTGAAACCCTCCTGACTCATCAGCCTCAGCAACTCACCGTTCTTTTTCCCTGACCATCCCATCTCAACAACTGTGCATACCTCGTAATCGGCAAGCTCACGCTTTAACGGGCGTGGGGCGCATTCATCAAGCAGGATTCGCATAGGCTGTCAACATTTCCTTTGCTAATTCAAGGGCTGAGATCGCCTGTTCTCGACTGACACTGGGAAAATGGTCTAGAAATACCTCTAATGAATCACCAGCCTCAAGATAATCAAGTAGGGTTCTCATCGGCACACGAGTTCCTACAAAAACAGGGGTTCCCCCTAGAATGTCGGGATCACTGTGAACAACACGGGATATTAATGCCATAACAAATATATCCAACTGGCTACTAGCTTTTATCGTCATTGTATCCTAAAGTCATTTGTCGGCTCTATACAAGGTGAGGCTCAGGCATGGGACACTTCACTTGACTACTCTGCCTACATCTTGCCGCTAGACCCAAACTAACTTTTGGATACGATGCACAGTTGGCATTCATACCTTGATTCTGCAACGCCTAGACTTACAACTTCAATCAATGTGCATGGTGCGTTCCCCAAAAATCTATTAGTGGAGCGGTAGAAGTTGCATTAGGGAACGCACCCTACAAGATCGGCGATCTGCTACGCAGTGCCTTCGGCATCGCAATTCAAACTAACTTGCCCTTGCAGAATCACCGCAACTAAACTAAACTTAGTTTGTGGACTTAGTTTTTTAAGAGCATGGAAACTGTAAACATTCATCAGGCTAAAACAAGCCTTTCTCGGCTATTGTCCCGTGTGGAACTCGGAGAGGAAATCGTTATTTCAAACCGAGGTATTCCAATTGCTAAACTTGTTCCATTTCGGACATCTTTAGATCGACGGTCTAGTTTAGGACAAGATCGAGGGATGTTTACCGTACCAGATGATTTTAATGCTCCTTTACCAGAAGATATTTTGGGAGCATTTGAGGGTGGTGCGGAGTGAGAATTTTACTGGATACACAATGCTGGCTGTGGTGGTTTGTCCAACCAGACAAGTTAAGTGAGAATGTAATTGAACAAATTGCCAACGAAAGCAATGAAGTGTGGTTTTCTGTTGCCAGTGTTTGGGAGATGGGAATTAAAGTTTCAATCGGTAAATTGTCACTGCCAGAGCAAATAGATGATTATGTCTCTACTCGAATGACCCAACTAGGAGCTAGATCGTTAGAGATCAATGCTTCTCATGCTTTGCGGGCGGCTGCATTGCCTTTACATCATCGTGATCCTTTTGACCGAATGCTGATTGCACAAGCTCAGGTAGAAGATATGACACTTGTGAGTGCGGATTCAACATTTAATCAATATGAAGTGTCTTTGCTTTGGGCAGCTAGTTCTTAGTTATAAACACAGAATTTCAGCTGCCTTCTAGATATTCGTGAACCAAATTCTGTGTAGTTACAATTATTAACTCGCACATTTTTGCAACTAATTGACTGTCATTTCTGGAAGACTCCAAAGTGACTTGACACTGACCTGCACAAGAGCCTTCAATTTCACAGCCTTTGCAGAAATCGTTCTTACAGCCAATCAATGTCCATGGTGCGTTCCCCAAAAATCGATCGGTGGATCGGTAGAAGTTACATTAGGGAACGCACCCTACCAGATCGGCGATCTGCTACGCAGTGCCTTTGGCATCGCACACTAGGATTGAGCTTTTAATGGAAATCTCTCAGGATTTTTAATAATTTCTTTGCTTAAATCTACATCTAAATCTGGCCAATAAAAATGATCGGGAAAAGGCTCTTGTATATTTAAAATTTGTCTAATAGTGACATCTTGAAACCAAGGAAAATCTTGATAAGAAAGAAACATTTCTTCACTGTTTGCCAGAATCCATATTCCATGGGAAGAAATATGAGTTACTTCAGCTTGAGAAGTGTTTTGTCCAAGCATTTCTAAGTTCATTTTGTCGTTCCTCAATAATAGTTTCTATCGCTTGAAGATGATTGATGCTTACCCTTTGTTTATTATAGCAAATATTAAGTTAAAAATACACGAGGGAGAAGCAAGAGCATAAAAATCCCCCTCAACTGGTCTAAAATTAAGGGGGAATGAGTTATACAAAAAAGCAATTTAACCGACGTTACTGGGTTCTTTTTCGAGGGAATGAGAGCGTTTTACTTTCCGTTTTAGGGTTGCACCTGCACCAAGTATTCCCAGGGAAAGAAGACTTAGGGTTGAGGTGGGTTCGGGAACTGGTCTTACATCACCATCACTACCTACTTTAATCGAAGTAACATTACCATCTAAGTCTGTAGATAATTGTATTTCGTACCTAACTAATGAAGTGGCTACATTTTGTCCATATTCATTTGACCATTCAGATTCAAACAAGACAAATATTTCATTTGTATCAAGGAAATATATGCCAGTGGAAAACGGAGAATTATTTTTCAAAGTTTGTCGGTTAATATTATCCGAAAAACCTGTTAGTGAAAAAGGAGTATAGGTATAATCTAAGCCTATGAGTTTAGCAATAAATACATTAGAATTAGCAGTTGTCTCCAATCCAATAGTAAAGCTATAATCTTGCAGATTAAGAGAGGTAACACCTGTCGCTAGAGTGATATCAGTAAAAAAACTATTCAAACTAGAATTGCTTGAATTAACAGTTAGTTGCAAGGAATTTTGAGGCTTCTGTGGCGGCAAGAGTAAATGTTGTCCATCTTTTTTCTTTCCCCTTTTTTTACCTTGTTCAATTGCATCATCAAGTTGTTTAAAAAAAGCATCCTTGGCTTCTTGTTCACATTGTTTAAAGCCATTAGGATCACTAAAATATTCAACAAGACAGTCTGCGAATTTAGAGAAATATTCTTCTGGGGTATCTGCATATACTGGACTATTAGACAACAAACCAATACCCACAAACGAGGTAGAAGTACAAACAGTTAGAGTTAAAGTACCACACCACCTGCTTAAATAAGGAAATTTCATAGTTTTGCTCCTTGTTTAGTGTGTTGAGATTAAAAAAACCTTTTTGGAATAATAAACACCCCACAATTAACTGTCAAGGCTTTTAAAGTTATATAAAGCTATATAAAGCAGTATTAAGAAAAATAACTTAAATCTAAAAATAATATTAAATTGACCGTACACCTTATAATGTCATATAATGTCAGGTAAAAGCTTATTAATCTTGATTCTGTGTGTAAAAATGAACAATTTTGATATTCACTCTTTAATTACAACTGTTGATAATCTCATCTTCTCCTATACAGGAGAGAATTTAGATGATGTTCAGTCTGAAATCTTAGAAGGGGTGATTAATCACCAAAAATACACAGAAATCGCTAAAAATCATCATCGTTCCGAGAAATATGTCAAGGATGTAGCCGGTAAGCTATGGAAAACCTTATCGGAAATTCTAGGAGAAGAAGTTAATAAAGCTAATCTTAGGTCTAGTCTGCGAAGGTATTATTATAATGTCGCTAACAATAATGTCGTTAACGGTGTCCAAATTAATAAAGGTCATATCTGTAATCAACTACCAGAAAACCAATTACAAAAATTTGATCCAGAAGAAGAATATAAACTCGAAATCGCTACAGAATTGATGAAGGAAGGCTTAACCGTGGAACAAATTGCTAGAGTGTTAAAACTTCCCTTAGAATTAGTTAAAGAGCAACTTGAAAAACCCAAGCAACCTAATTAGAAGTTGGGTTGACAGTGGTAGCGGGTGTTAAGCTATCGTTACAGCAGTTATCTCAATAGTGAGATACGAAGTTTTCGTTTTGGGGAGCCAGTCGTCAATACTAAATTAGCTTATACTTCGTGTTGATCCGAAATTCCCCCTTGACAAAAGGCCATAACCTGTGCTTTGGGAGGGATTAAGAGAATTTCTGATGCCCCCTTACCCGGTAGAAATCAAGGAAACCCCCAATAAATCTAACTCGGTTTTAGCAAATATGCTCCCTCCCTGTCCATTGAGAAATATTACAATAAACATGGGTACACCAAGAAAAGTTAAGGGTTGCATCCATTAATGGATAAGGGTTTTTTGCTATTGCAGTAGATATATTTGGGGTCAGTTCAGGTTGATAAGAAAGTCTGTAATAGACAAAAATAGTCAAAATATTTATAATAGAAGATTGGACTAAAATTTTCTGTGACTTGCCCATGTTATTGTCTTGCGCCACCGGTAGCGAACAGTTTTTAGGGAGTGAAGCGATCGCATCTTACGCCACAGCTAAGGCCGTGATCCTGCCGATTCCCTACGAGGCCACCACCACCTATCGCAAGGGTTGTGAAACTGGACCGGCGGCGGTGATTACCGCTTCCCAACAATTGGAAGCTTATGATGAGGAACTTAAGAGGGAAACCTGTTTAGAAGTGGGCATCTATACCCATGCTGCGATCGCCGATACCCGTCAACAACCGCAATTGTCCGCCGAGGAGATGTTAGCCGTCACCACAGCTACAGTTTCCCGTCTAATTGCCGATGATAAATTTGTCGTCGCCGTCGGGGGTGAACACGCTATCACCACGGGAGTAGTACAAGCTTACCAACAAGCTTTATCGGAACCTTTTACGGTGGTTCAAATTGATGCCCATGGCGATATGCGTTTTGAGTACGAAGGCTCCCACCATAACCACGCCTGCGTGATGCGTCGGGTGTTAGAAATGGGCTTACCGACCTTACCCGTGGGAATTCGGGCTATTTGTCGAGAAGAAGCGGAATTAATCGCTAAACAGCAGATTCCCGTGATTTGGGATCGAGATATCGCCAGGGATGCGGATTGGATCGAAAAAGCGATCGCCAAAATTACCACCGAGAAGGTATTTTTAACCATAGACGTGGATGGCATCGATCCCGCTTTAATTCCGGGGGTGGGAACACCTGAACCGGGGGGGTTAAGTTGGCATCAAACCCTAGGCTTTCTCCGTCGTCTTTTCCAAACTCATCAGGTGATTGGCTGCGATGTGATGGAATTGGCCCCGATTAGTGATTCGGTGGTCTCGGAATTTACCACTGCCAAGTTAATTTATAAGTTAATTGGCTATCAATTTATTGCCTAGGGGCTTGCCTAATTAGGAGCAATCGTGTTATAATAGCGATCCGTGCGGACGTATAGCTCAGTTGGTTAGAGTACATCGTTGACATCGATGGGGTCACTGGTTCGAATCCAGTTACGTCCATAAAGCATCTACCCTAGTTCTAGGCATGAGCAGCAGTTCCTAGACTAGCTGTTCTTTTGGGTAATGATTCGGTAGTAGTGGCGTAGCTCTCTTGCTTACCTGGTATGAATTGTGTCAAATATTTATTAATAAAAATAATTGGAACCCGCTCAGTCTTTAAACCTCTAGCTTGATCATGACTTTTCTGATAAATATCTTTTTCTGGCTCCTGTCTGGCTTACTCAAATATCAGTCTAGCACCGAACAAAGTGCCCCCCCTAGTTCACCTCCGTTCCCCTGTCCTAATTGTGGTTCTCACCATAGGATCAAGAATGGTTCTATTCCTAAGGGAAAACCCAAACGTCAATGTAAAGAATGTGGTCGTCAGTTTGTGATCAATCCCACTAATAAAACCGGAGCTGACGAAACCAAACAATTAATTGATCAACTCTTGCTCGAACGAATTTCCTGACGAGGAATTGCTAGAGTAACAGGGGTAAGTTGGTCATGGTTACCAAATTATGTCAACAATAAACTGGCGGCTGTCCCCCGTAAAATAAAGGTTTCAGACAAACAAAAAGGTAAATTGGTTAGAGAATGTGATGAGATGTGGTCTTGGGTTTTTTCTAAGACAATAAAGCTTTATATTTGGCGGTTAATTGATAGAAATACAAGAGAAATTATTGGTGGCTATGCGCGGAGATAGGAGTCGTCAATCAGCCAAAAAACTTTGGGGCTAGTTTACCAGGCGTTTACCGACAATGTGCGGTTGCTTACACAGACTTTTGGGAGTCCTATAAGACAGTAATTCCCAGTAAACGTCATCGACCGGTCGGTCAAGAAACTGGTCAAACTAATCCTATTGAAAGATTAAATAATACCTTTCGACAAAGGATTTCTCGGCTGGTGAGAGAGAGTCTATCTTTCTCTAAAAAAATGGAGAATCACGTTGGGGAACCCTTTGGTATTTTATCCATGACTACAATGCACAGCAAAGCAAAGGATTAAGCCGCCATCACTACTACCGAATCACCACCAAAACATTAAATCTATCACAGGAAGAAATTGACAAACTAAAAGAGCAACGAGAAAAAGAAATTGATGCCAGTTTAGTAAAACTCAACAACGATATTTATCAAAACGAAAAAGGTTTAGGAGAAAATGATCGTGTATATCTTGTTGCAGCTTCAATTATTGCAACAATTGGTATCCCAAATGAAGTTCCTGTACTTGAAAAAAATGATTTAAAATCACAAACATTTATTGGTGGACGCGATGGAGATATTTTAATTAATCGAATTAATGCTTTTCTAAATAAAAAAGATTTACCTCAAGACAAGAAAGATTTAATCATCAGAACTTTATCCAATACATTATTAACTGAAAATATCAATAAAGTTGAAAATGGTGAAAGTCAACTCAAAAGAGTTTTTAGCAAAATTGTAGATGATCTAGGAATATATTATAAAATAGGCTTAACTACTGATTTTACAGGAAAACTTTTTAATGAAATGTATAGTTGGCTTGGTTTTTCGCAAGACAAACTAAACGATGTAGTGCTTACCCCATCTTATATCGCTACTCTTTTAGTAAAATTGGCGCGAGTAAACAAAGATTCTTATGTGTGGGATTTTGCCACAGGTTCGGCAGGTTTATTAGTTGCCGCGATGAATGAAATGCTTATTGATGCGAAAAATAATATTACTTCGCCTCAAGAACTTACTCAAAAAGAAATTAAAATAAAAACCGAGCAATTGCTGGGATTAGAATTGCTTTCAAGTGTGTATATGTTGGCAATTCTAAATATGATTTTGATGGGCGACGGCAGCTCTAATATTTTAAATAAAGACTCTATAAAAGATTTTGATGGGAACTACGGTTTTGGTCAAACAAATAGCAAATTCCCTGCTGATGCTTTTGTCTTAAATCCTCCATATTCTGCGAATGGTAATGGGATGAACTTTGTGGAAAAAGCCCTTGGAATGATGAACAAAGGTTATGCTGCTATTATTATTCAAAATTCTGCTGGTTCAGGTAGAGCTAAAGAATACAACAAAAAAATATTAGAAAAACATACCCTTTTGGCAAGTATTAAAATGCCGATTGACTTGTTTATCGGTAAATCTAGTGTACAAACCAATATATATGTTTTTAAAGTAAGTAGTCATGCAAAATTAATTACCCAAATAAAAAATTAAGAAGTATAATACATGAAGAAACGAAGTAGCAGGAAAATACAATGAGATTTATTAGAGACCTAAACCCCGAGAGCCAGAAAATGCTAGAGAGAATTTATCGAGCTAGTAAACATCATCAAGTAAGAGAGCGAGCGAAATGTATACTCTTAAGTTTTCAGGGAACCACGATAGAAGAATTGAGCGGAATATTTGGAGTTACGAGAAAGACCATCTATAATTGGTTGACGGCTTGGGAAGATAGAAAACTAATTGGTTTTTATAATCGTCGAGGAAGAGGGAGAAAACCTAAATTGACAGAAGCACAAAGCCAACAAGTTATTGACTGGGTAAAAGAAGAACCAAAAAGCTTAAAAAAAAATCCAGATCAAAATTGTAGAAGAAGGGAAATTAACCGTAAGCAAAGACACGATAAAAAGACTGATAAAAAAAATCAACATGAGGTGGAAAAGGGTGAGAAGAGGGATGGGCAAAACCCCTGATGAGTGGGAGCTTGAGGTCAAACTACCTATTTTAGAAGAACTCAAAAAACAGGAAAAAAGAGGAGAGATTGAGATAGGATATTTGGATGAAATGGGATGGGATTCAAAGCCTTGTATTCCTTAGGCTTGGCCAGAAGAAAAAACCACAATAAAGTTACCACCAATTGAAGGTAAAAGACTAAATATTTTAGGAATAATGAAACGAGATAATCAATTATTTTATGAGACACAGGTGGGAACGGTTACTAGCGAGATAGTTATTAATTTTCTGGATAAATATTGCCAAAATATACAGAAAAAAACTGTCATAATAATTGACCAAGCTTCCATTCATACCAGCGATGCATTTAGGGAGAAACTTGAGGAATGGGAAAAGAAAAACTTGAAAATATTTTGGTTGCCCACTTATTCACCTCATTTAAATTTAATTGAAATATTATGGAGATTTTTAAAATATGAATGGATTGAATTTAGTGCCTATAAAGACCGAAAGAGCCTCCTCGCTTACGTTAAAAAAGTGCTGGACAATTTTGGAGGCGAGTATGTAATTAATTTTGCCTAGGTACTTAAATGAAAAACACCATAAAGATGAAATAGTAAAGTTTATTGATTTCTCAAACGATGGTTACACTCGTACCAATCGCAAAAAATCCAGCAACAACTTAAAAGACACTGACTGCGCCAAAGAACGCTACGAAGAGTTGGTAAACTTGGTCCGTTTTGGTAAAAGCAAACTCAATATTTTTACTGAAAAAGAATATTATGAAGGCACTATTGATCCAAAAAATGGTAGTGACTGGAATCAAACAGCACCTATTGACACTAAACCTACTTTACAGGATTTCAAGAAAACAGTAAGTGATTATTTAGCTTGGGAAGTTTCTAATATTCTAAGACAACAAAGTACAGAGGAGGAAAGATTGGGAAAGTAGAAACCCCACTTCATGAGAAATTGAAAAATGTGGAGTGGGGCGAGTTCAGAATTGAAGACGTATTACAATGGCAATCACAAAAAGAAATTGACCCTCTAAAACTTGAAGAATTAAAAGATGAAACAGAAATAATATATCCGTTTTACGGACAAGCAACTATAAATAATGGAATAATTTCCTATCATCAGCTAACAAGAAAAGTTTTAAATAATGAAAGTGGAAAACCAACAATTTTAATTCATTCAAATAATCAAAATATTGTTTATTTAGAAACACCTTTTTACTTAAAAGATGGTCACGGCGCAACAAGTGTATTGCAGTGTGAAAAACTAAATAAAACAAATCAAATGTTTATTGTTGCTTCAATAGATAAGGTTATAAAACGCAAATATTCTTATAATCATAAAGCGACTAAAATCGAATTAAAAAATACAGTTATAAAACTACCTACAAAAAATGGCAAAATAGATTTTAAATTTATGGAAAGTTTTATAGCGGAGTTAGAAGCAGAACGTATAGCGGAGTTAGAAGCGTATTTATTAGCTACTGGTTTAAAAGATTATACTTTAACAGATGAAGAAAAACAGGTTTTAGATGATTTTGAAAAAGGAAAAATAGCGTTTGGCAGATTTACATATCAAAGTATTTTTAATAAAATTGTTCAAGGTAGAAGACTTAAAAAAGACGACCAAATTTCTGGCAATATTCCTTTTGTAATGGCTGGTACAACAAATACAGGAGTTGTAAATTATATTTCAAACCCTGTGGCAAGTTTTCCAAAAAATTCAATTACAGTAGATATTTTTGGCAATACTTTTTATCGAAATTATTATTTTGGAGCAGGTGATGATACAGGTGTATATTGGAATGACGAAAGAGAATATTCAAAAGAAGTAATGCTCTTTTTTGCAACATCAATGGAAAAATCAATATCTGGGAAATTTGATTTTGGTAAAAAATTAAGGAGTTCTCAAAGTTTAAATTTAACAATGAAACTCCCAACACAAAACAACCAACCAAATTACGCAATAATGGAAACTTTTATCTCTGCTATTCAAAAACTCGTTATAAAATAGGTTGTTTTGTATGCTGACAGAAAAATAGCGGCTACAAAAACAGTCGTAAATAAATAAGCATAGTGCGCTCTCTATTATTGTGAGTCTTGATTTTTGGGCGATGACAACTCCAACCACTGAACTTATAGATTAAAATAGAATTACCAAAGCTAGAATTTACTTAATTTAGGAGGTTCTATGATGACGTTACAGGAAATTATTAAATCTCTCGAAAATTTACCCACAGAAGATCGAGATTATTTATTTGAATTTCTGTAAAAACAACGAATTAATCAAAAACGAAATGAAATTTTAACTAATGCAGAAGAACTAAAACAGGCTTTTAAAAATGCTAATGAAGGCGATCGCACCTTATTTGAAGATATATATAGCGTTTTGCAGTCTGCTGAGGTACAAAAGTTATGGGTTTTAGGCACTCATGCAAGAGGCAAAAGGCTTCGGCAGTGAGATCAGCGTTCGACCGAGCGTCCGACAAAAGCTCACGCCGAAGTCTCACGCCGAGGTCCGAACGGCAAAAGGGAAGAAAAATAGGTGTACCTCACTAGCTTAGGAAACGGCTTAACTATTTATTAGACGAAAAGTTTACGTTGATCACGCCAAACAATCTAGTCAAATGTATTACACATAATTTAGTTATAATGTCAAGAGTTTTTTCGTATATCGTTAAGATTCACCTATTAATATTTTCCATGCTGTTATAAATTTCTGGCATCAGTAATTTTTAATGGTAAATAACCATCGTTTTCACCTGAATATCAACATTCAGTTTTTTCCGCAAAACATTGAAAATAGCAGTCAAATTATCCATCGTTGGATTACCTTTTGCTGATAACATTCGCTGTAAACTTTTACTAGGTTTAGAGGTTTCAATTGCTAACTGTTCAAAACCTACAGTTGCATTAACAATATCTCTTAAAATTAATCTTGCTGTTTCTGGTTCACCATTTAGGAAAAGAGAAATAGCTTCATCAAGTAAAGCAATTGTAAATTCAGAATCTCTTTGTACTCTTGCATTAACAGTTTCCTTAAAATCTCTAGTTAGTGCCATAATAACTACCTCTTATCTCTATTATCGTTGTCAGTTGCTTGCTCTTTGCTAATTTCTTTTTTTCTTCTTTTGTACTCTTGGTATAATTCTTTAGCACGATTAATATCAGATTGCTGATTTTTCTTTAGACCTCTTGCATAATTTTTTTATGGTATAATGGAGGGTTTTGCTTTTTTCTCAATTCTTAGATTGAAGTGGAAAAAAGAATAAAATGTGATCTTAGGTCAGGAAATCATCTATAATTTTGCTATGTTTATTAGCAAAATTATGGATTA
>NZ_JACJQV010000008.1 GCF_014696875.1 Microcystis wesenbergii FACHB-1317
CCTCGAATGGAAATTTTTTCTTTCTTCCAGACATCGATAATTTTTTGGCGAAAATCTACGGAATAGGGTCTCATAGGAAGCTGGTAAGTTCTATTATTTGTCTATTTGCTTTCTATTGTACCTCATAGCTCCAAGAATTGCTATATATCGAAACAGGTGGAAAAGAAAGTCTTAGCTTTGATCCCGATGGATTAGCCATCTTAGAAAGTATTGGTTTATCTTTGGCATCTGTTGAGGATACTAATACTACTGCACCAGGATACGATCATGCTTTTGATATTCTTCCTCCTAGTTCTGACCCCAATATACGAGGAACTGACTGGGTATTTAGTTACGATAAAGAAACAGGCAATTATGAAGTGATTAGTGGAACGACTGAATTTACGGGAAGTATATTTTTTAACGTTGATCAAAATAAGTTGAGTCTTCCCTCAGTTTTAGAAATAGGAAATTTTTCCGCATCCTTCCAAACAAACACTAATCCAGATATTCCCTTACCCTTTTTGGTTTTTATAACCGATACACTCAATACAGGTCTTAAAGTTCTCAGTCCGATCGAACCCGGATTACCTAATGTTGACCTCAATAATAATACTTGGTCACTGGAACCTGTTCCTTTTCTTTTCACTAAAGAATTTAGTGATTTTTTAGGAAAAGCTGGAGCGACTCAATCGGTGGAAGGGCTACAAATTGCTATCGGTAGAGCAGATCGTTCATTTGTGCCTTTATCGACTCAAAGTGTCCCTGAACCAAGCAATATATTAGGATTATTAATGGTTGTCTTAGTTGCAGGTTTTCTAAATTTTTATGTATTATAGCGGTTCTCACACCTGTGTGGCACAGTTAAACCTTTGCTAATTAAGCTTTTCAACATCGATAATGTACCTCGTGCGAACAGGAAACGCTATAAATAAAACTACTAATTTTTTACTAAATCATTTAACTAGACTCCTCGACAAAAACAAAAAATCTACAAATTGTGCCAAAGATTCTTCATTCTGCTGAGGACTTTCCCATTTTAAACTAGATATAGATGATGTCTAGATAGGGTTTGCTGAATAAATCTAAAAACCTTCCCAAACAATTAAATGATGATAAAATTGGTCGAGTAATGGACAAACTTTATCAACTTAATGTTTCGGTCATTTTCCTACTCATCAGTTTAGCCGCCGTGAAAAAATTTGGTGTAGCGACCGAGAATTCCCATTTAGATTCGACTTCTCTATCAGTGGAAGGAGAATATAACAAGGAATACCCAACAGTAGAAATCCTGAAATCAGGAGCAGTTGGAGAAGAAATTGAAACCAGACAACAGCCAATAAAAATTACCTACGGATACTCCCGCGACCGAAGACCTGACTTAAAACAATTTATGATTGACTTAATCGTAAGTGGGGATGGAGATGTACCTTAGATCTCTTGCATAAGTCTAGACAAAATAAGATAAAATAGTTCAAGAGTTAAGATTGAAAGATGACTTACGAACAAGTAAAAACTTTAAAGCCAACAGAGTTCAAACGCTTGTGTGGCGTGTATCCAGATACATTTAAGGATATGGTAACAGTCCTAAAGGCAGAAAAAGTTTGGCAAAAAAAGACAGGCAGACCTAGCAAATTGAGTACGGAAGACCAACTACTAATAACATTAGAATATTGGCGAGAATATCGCACATATTTTCATCGGGGAAATAGTTGGGGTGTTAACGAATCAACGGCGTATAGAATTGTTAGGAAAGTAGAGAATATTCTCATCAAATCAGGTCTGTTTAATCTACCCGGAAAAAAAGCCCTATCAGAAAGTAATAGTGAAATAGAAGTAATAGTGGTGGATGTGTCAGAACAGGAGATAGAAAGACCCAAAAAAAAACAGAAATCATGCTAGAGTGGCAAGCAGGGATACCACACATTAAAGTCGCAAGTCGTTGCCGATCTCGCGCAGCGAGCGCGTTGCGACCAAAAAAGTGAGCAGATAATCTGCGTCCGTTGTGAGAAAGGAAGAGTCCATGATTTTCGGGTTCTTCGGTTTGTGTTATGCAATGGACTGGGATTATAAAGGATGGAACTCTTATGTAGAAAGGCATTTGGCGATTTTTGTCAATTGTTTTTTATCTAGAGCGAACTCATCAATTAAGTCTCTTGCCAGAGAAGGATTTAGTCAATTTATGCCCCCCTATCGAACCATAACAAGTAACGAAGAGCCGATTTTCGGTTGTGGAAAGAGAGTAAAATAGGGTTAAATAAGGAAATAGAAATATTAGGGGACAAAGGCTATCAAGGGATTCAGAAAATCCATCAAAACAGTCAGATTCCTCATAAAAAAAAGAAAAAAGAAAAACTAAGTAAAGAGCAAAAAAAAGCCAATCGTCAGTTATCACAACGGCGCATAGTTATAGAACATATTCATCGTCGTCTCAAAATATTTCGGATACTTTCATCAAGATACAGAAATCGCAGACGGCGATTTGGTCTGAGATTGAATTTGATTGCTGGTATCTACAATTACGAACTTCGTTACCGACAAAAGGATATATCTTGATTACTTTTGCAAGAGATCTCTTTATTCCTGAAAGTAGGTGACGGAAATGAAGCGGACAAAGCGGTTTTTGGTCAAATCGCCCGAGAATTTAAAAAACCAGTTGACTTTGACAGTTTAATAGTCGGCGATAGCGCACTCTATAGCAAAGAGAATTTAAAACTAATGAGAGAAATGCGTTGGTTGTCTCGAGTCCCCTTCAGCATTAAAGAGGCTCAAGAGTTAGTCGATAGCATCTCAGAAAAAGAGTTAACCGATGCAGAAATACCGGGTTATTCCTGGCGGGAAACAAGCTCTAACTATGGGGGGATAGAACCAAGATGGTTGCTAGTTGAAAGTCAAGCTAGAAAAGAATCAGACTTGAAAAAATTAGAGAAAAAAATCGAGCAGGAAAAGAATTATGCCCAAGAAAAAATCCGGCAACTATCCCGAAGAGAATTTGAGAATAGAGCGGTGGCGTTGGCGATAGCCAAAGGATTATCTGACTCCTTAAAATATCATCAGTTAACGGAGATTAAAGTCAATCTCATTCCGCCTGAGACGAGAGCGGTCAAAACTCAAATCAAAAGACGATTTACCCTCTCAAAGCTATCAAGTTCAAGCCGAATTAGAGTTGAATTTGTCCGCCATTGAGAGGCTAAAGAAACGAGCAGGACGATTCGTTTTAGCGACTAACGAATTGGAGAAACAACGATTAAGCAGTGAGGATATACTCAAAAAATATAAAGGGCAACAAGCTCC
>NZ_JACJQV010000080.1 GCF_014696875.1 Microcystis wesenbergii FACHB-1317
TAATCCATAATTTTGCTAATAAACATAGCAAAATTATAGATGATTTCCTGACCTAAGATCACATTTTATTCTTTTTTCCACTTCAATCTAAGAATTGAGAAAAAAGCAAAACCCTCCATTATACCATAAAAAAATTATGCAAGAGGTCTAATAACCCAGAATAAACTGACGTTGTTCACTATTGGTAACATTCTGGGGGGTTGCTTCTCCTTCTTGGTAAAAGGGGTCAAAAAACGCCTCTGTTGCCTCCTCAAAGCTAATGCCATGTTTTTCCAAATTAATCTGAGCTTTATGACTATCCCACTCAAATTCAACGCCTTGTAGTTGATAGACAACATTCATAGATTTATTTAAAGAGCATTGACATTCCTGACAGCGAGGCGTTTTTCTAGTTGTTCCTTCATGTTTCTTTAGGTATAAGGCGTTTAAAGTGATCGCTATTATTATTATTTAATCACAGCTTGACAGCTAATGTTTAGTTCTTTGGCCATTTGATCAAGCCAGATATATTTCCCTCCAACTGATAAGATGTGCGATCGCACTGTGATTGATCGACACGATCATTATCATACATGGGAAACAGAGGAGGTTGACGAATCATTTAGATTTGCTATAGCGTTTACATTTGAGTTGTGGAACGAGATAAGGACGCAGGTTCCTTGCGCCTCTACAGAGGTCTTTCCACATTTTATTTGAAAACACTATATCATGTTATTATATCACTGATAACTGATACAGCGGATTCGCTAACTATGTGGCACGGCAAAATCCTGACATTAGACATCTTGTAAAAGTAAGTTCGTAGTTGCGCTTTAGCACTATTTGATTCAGAGGGAAATGCTATATGAAAACATTGGCTAAATGTTCTTTAGAAGATTATCATCAGATGATTGAAGCAGGTATTCTGCGTGATCGTCGTTGGGAATTATTAGATGGCAAAATTTTTGAAATGAGTCCGGAAACCCCGCTTCATTACACTACAGCTAAACGAGGTGTAAAATATTTAGAAGATTTGCTTTCAAGCAAGGCTGATGTCCGTTTCAATGGACCAATTACCCTATCTGACTCGGAACCCGAACCTGATATTGCCATTGTTCGACTACCAGAATCATCCTACAATGATCGCCATCCAGGTTCTCAAGATATTTTCTGGATTATAGAAATTGCCAAGACAAGCTTAAAGAAGGATTTAGAGATTAAACTGGCAATTTATGCAACGGCTGGAATTGAGGAATATTGGGTTTTAGATTTAGCAACCAAGCAGGTGATTGTATTCAGAAATCCTCAAGGAAGTCATTACCTTGAAGAATTTAGGGTTGTTCAAGGAGCGATCACACCCCTAGCATTTCCTGATATTTTAGTGTCTGTTGAGCGACTTTTCCTGTGAACAAACACAGTAGAGTGATTTTAGATTTTAGGATGAGAATGAATTCAGTCATAGATTAGACCTCTTGCATAAATCCGAAAACAAACGATAGAAACAATAATGGGAGGGACTTTCAGTTAATTATTTATTAGTAGTTGATAATCTTCAAAAATGTTGCTGTACAAGGATCGACTTAAGACTTTTGCAAGAGGTCTATTAATATCATCCTCCGGCCCTAAAGGTAATCCCATCTAAAGAAACCCACCCATTACTTCCTGATACTACTGTAACTTGTCCATCAGCAAGAATATCAACCCGACCAATTGTATTAAGATTGGTTTGAACTGCTTGAAGTTCTTGATTGGAAGGTCTATAACCAACAGGAAGCGTAAAAATAGTAGTATTGTTAGTACCATTCTTGACTAACCCTCTGAGGTGAACTATT
Organism: Microcystis wesenbergii FACHB-1317; assembly: GCF_014696875.1. Taxonomy (GTDB): domain Bacteria; phylum Cyanobacteriota; class Cyanobacteriia; order Cyanobacteriales; family Microcystaceae; genus Microcystis; species Microcystis wesenbergii_A. The sequence goes on from NZ_JACJQV010000080.1 coordinate 1,812, forward strand.
CCCAAACTATCTTTGAAATATCCAGCAGGATTATGGGTGGTATCAAAATTTATCCAACCATTCATAAATGCTGGGACTATCCAGGCTTCCTCGCTGTTAAAGTTGTTAAAGTTAAATGATAGCTGACTAAAAGCATAGCCCGTTTTTAAATGAGCATTAGGACCTCGATGAGCTTGTAATACTTCTATACATTTTGATTCTCCTTTAATAAAAAACAGTGCATAAGAAACACGCTCTATTGCTTCAAAGGCTTTTGTCCCATTAATCGCACCCAACAGAGTAGCTGCTGAACCACCCATGGGAGCCATACTTAAAGCATCATAGCTGGCAACAGCTACTAAATCTCCAGCTGCGGCATTAGAGTTAACCCAATCAGCCCATTTATTCCAATTTTTATTATCTCCATATACATCGTGATTCGCCTTAAGTTTATAAGCACCACCTGGGTTGAGAATTATCGTATTCAATCCACGTTGTGTTGTCAGCCCAAAATCAAAGTTAGCAATCTTTAAAAATGTAATATTTCCCTCTGTTGAATCAAAGGCTGATCCTCTTAAATAGATATCATATACATCAATAATTTTATTAGCCGATAAATTAGGAATACGAGCAACATTTAATGTTCCTGTAGTAATATTTGTCGCATCAATTGTCCCCGTAATTGTACCAGTTACTTTTAAATCACCATTTTGAATTGTCAGAGAACCGGTCATCGTATCCCCAGCTTTTTTAACTGCCAAGTCGAGGTTTTTCACAACTCCTGTTAAGTTTGAGCCATCTCCGAGAAATGAGGTAGCTTTGACATTGCCATTGACCTCTAATCTTTGAGTAGGAGCAGCGGTGGTGGCAATGCCGATATTGCCGGTCACTTCCAGATTACCAGTAACTCTCAGGTTACTTTGTAAATCGGCTCGTCCGGCGGCTCCTAAACGCATCCGGGACCATTGGGATGGGTCAACATTAGTATCAGTTAAAGTGAGACTACGGGCTTCTAAATCGCCAGCAACAACCCCAGCAGCACGCCGCCGATTGACTCCCTCTCCTTCATCGGTGGCTGTAATTTTGCCCTCATTGTTCACAGTCACCCGCCCCAAGATCAATTGCAAACTCAATTGATCAGCGGAAGGGGGATTTTCACTTATCTTAATGGTGGGGATTTCTTGTACGCGGGTAAAGCCTTCCACTCCCGTTTCATTCGTCTTATCGACTTGCTTATACTCGTGGGCGATAGTAACATAGACCGTTTTATTAACAAAGCCAGATAAATCTTTATCAGCTTTCTCCACTAGCACAATCTCTCGTCCCTTACTGTCAATCGCCATGCCTTCAGCAATTTCTATCTGGGACGAACCAATAGTATATTGTAATTTTAAGCCATCGGCGATGCCCCAAGTGTGGAGATTCTCATTGTGTCGCCGTCTCATCTCTAGGTGATAGGTTTGTTCCTCAGTAAAATCGGGGGCTCGCAGGAATTGCCCGTTAAAGTAATTTAAGCGTTTGATTGGGTTAGCCATCTTTCGTCTCCTTGGGTAAGTTTAGATTGCAGTACAGATAGTGTTAGGTCGGTTATCTTCAAAGCGGATCTAAAAGAGTATCGATGCCTACAGTGGAATTAACATCAATCCGAAATACAGGCGTTACTACTGTAATCGGTTGGCGATAGTCAGTGTGAGCTGGTTTTTGTAAATCGACAATAGCGGTAACAATCTCTTGCTGTTGCTTGCGCCGTTCAGGATTGGCCGTTGGCAAAACAATTTGCACCCAAAAGAAGAAGGGAGCGCCACCATCAAGGATGGTATCTTTACCAATGGTAGCATGGACACCTACCTGAAATGGCGCGTTCAGTTCATTGACCTGCACACCAACATCAGATGTCGTCTGTACCCCCGTTTGGGTATAAATAATTAAAGCCTCTTCTAAACCGCGTTTGGTGCCTCGCAGCCGATACAATTGAGTTGCTCTAGCAATCAATAGTCGTTTCTTATTTTCTTCCCAATCATCCCGCAGAGTCAAGGCTACCCAACTAGCCAGCCAAGGTAAGAAATCCCTAGTAGTGTGTTGAGATGCGTTTAAGTTTGCTCCTGGCTCAAAATACCGATAAACTCCTGCTAACTGGGTTGTTCCGCTACCATCAGTGATGTTTCCTCCCCCCAGAATTTCTTCTAGACCCGGTTGAGGAACTTCTGAAGATACTTCTCCTAAACCAAGGAGGATTCTTTCAAAAGCCAGTAGAAAGCGACCGAGAAAATTCGGCTGGTTAGCTTCACTATCTTCTTGAAAAATAGCCGGTAGGTAATTTAGTAAAATACTCGCCTGTCCAGTTCGGCTCTTCGTTACTTGTTATGGTTCGATAGGGGGGCATAAATTAGATCTCTTGCAAAAGTAATCAAGATATATATTTTTCTCGGTAACGAAGTTCGTAATTGTAGATACCAGCAATCAAATTCAATCTCAGACCAAATCGCCGTCTGCGATTTCTGTATCTTGATGAAAGTATCCGAAATATTTTGAGACGAC
>NZ_JACJQV010000081.1 GCF_014696875.1 Microcystis wesenbergii FACHB-1317
TAATCCATAATTTTGCTAATAAACATAGCAAAATTATAGATGATTTCCTGACCTAAGATCACATTTTATTCTTTTTTCCACTTCAATCTAAGAATTGAGAAAAAAGCAAAACCCTCCATTATACCATAAAAAAATTATGCAAGAGGTCTATTTTCTGATTCAAAAATAGCGATAGTTCGATCACTAAAATAAACAAAGATAATTTCTTCTTCAGGATCGATTAACCAACCCATTTGAGTGCCGTGATCTAGACAATAAAGGATATTTTTAACAACTTTAGTCTGATTTTGGTCAGGAGAGAGAATTTCAATCAACCAGTCAGGAGCGATCGCAAAAGTATTTAATACTTTTCCCTCGGCATCGCGAGGAATATTTTCCCAGAGAAAAACTGAAACATCAGGAACTAGAGAACGACTGCCAAAAGTACAACGCAATTGAGGATAGGCACGGGCAATTCGTTGGGGTTTTAGACTGGCGTTAATAGCTGGAACCAAATCACCTTGAATAGTGCTATGTTTAGCTTGGGGCATGGGTTTGGGAATAATTTGACCATCAATAAATTCCCTAGAGGGTTGAGTTTCTGGTAATTGCAGAAATTCCCTTATTGTCAGGGAATTATTAACAGTTACAACCATAAATTTTTTTTATTGATCGTTATGATCGTTAATTTTATCGCAATTTCTCCAAGCAGACGGGATCAGCAATACTCGCCCCGCTAATAATTATTACAAAGTATTAACTTCTCTCTCAGAAATGGGACAAAAGGCTGCTGGGTTGCCGCTGCTTGCCAAAAATCCCAAGCACCGACGAGTATATGTTTCAGCCTTTTCTCCACTCTGGCTTATTTAGGGTTGGCTGAATATCAGTGTAACCCTTTCCAGGGGAGCGAGGTCATTTTGTTATTCGGACTTCCCCAACCGACTCCTAACCCCACCAATAAACTTTTTGCCGCAAACCCTATCTAAAGAGGTATTGACAGCCATAGCTAATGATGATATGGCGGATAAGCTGCCCGCGCATTTAAATTGCTTGTTGAGACGAGGCAAGAGGCACTCTTGCAAGAGGCAACAGTAAAGGGATTGGGGGAGATTCGGCTAATCTTAAGAATAAGCGCTTTAAATGCGTCTTAGCTTATCTACCTTCGGGAAACCGCCACCAGTGCCTTATCGCAGCCCGAATTAGTCCAGAATCAACTCACTCCGGGTTGATGGCATGGCAACTTTTAGGCAAAAATGGTGCTTTTGCCGCCAAAAAAGCCTATATTTTGGCTATTTACCCCCAGTTGACCCCCGACAAAAGGAAAGATTTTTGATTTTTGCAGCAGGTTGACTCTCATGAAGAACTGGTCACGGTTTCCTGATAGGATAAGGTGACTTGGGATTAACTTATGGTGTTGAAAATATGTCTCTAAAACCTTACATTTCTCGCTTATTAGCTTTGGTTCTCGTCCTGGTCATCGGATTGATGGGTTGTTCTAGTAGTTCGGGGTTAACGGGTAATTATGGAAAAGATACCCTGACGGTGATTGAAACTTTAACCACAGCCCTTGATTTAGTCAAAGATGACCCGAATAAAGCGGCAGTTGAGTCGCAAGCAAAGGAACAAATCAACGATTACATCTCCCTCTACCGACGAGATAAAAAATCCGGGGGTTTGCGTTCTTTCACTACTATGCAAACAGCCTTAAACTCTCTAGCTGGTTATTATACCGCCTACGGTTCCCGTCCCATCCCCGACAAACTCAAACAACGTTTAAAACAAGAATTTAAACAGGTGCAATTCTCTCTCCAGAAAGGAATTTAGATACAGTTATCAGTTATCAGTGATCAGTTATCAGTGATCAGTTATCAGTTATCAGTGATCAGTTATCAGTGCAACTCGACCTAATATTATAAGCTGTACTGAATTTAAACTGCGTATTGGAAATTTTAGTACAAATGCTCGAACTTCCTCTCCCTGCTCCCAACTCCAGCACTCCAGTGCAGTCTTAACGAGTAATTTAGATAGTCAACAGCTTGGTGGGATTGTTAAGTGACAGGTATTAGGTGCGGGTAACAGTGCTGTCTTTTCCCTGATTACTGATGACTGTTGACTGAAATGACTCCTGCAAAATCAAGCCAAATCCGGTTAGACTAGAAATACAAAGCGTATTATAAAAAACTACAAAATTGATTCAAGACGAAACCCTAGAATTATTGGAATGGCCGCGGCTATGTCAACACCTAGCTACTTTTGCAGCGACTAAACTCGGTGCGATCGCGATTCGTCAATTGCCTTTACCGGAAAGCAAAGAGGAAAGTTTAAACCTACTCTGCCAAACCAAAGAAGTTTATAGCTTAGAACAAAAATTAGATAGCCGTCTTTCCTTTGATGGGATTAGCGACATCGGCGATGCCCTAGAAAGGGCGCATCTGGGGGGTTTATTATCGGGACAGGAACTTTTAAATATTGCCACGACTTTGGCCGGAGTGCGACGTTTACGGCGTTTAATTGACGAACAGGAAGATATACCGGTTTTAAAAGAGTTAGTAGCGGAAATTCGCACCTATCCAGAGATAGAACAGGAAATACACCGTTGTATCGATGAAGATGGCCGGATATCTGATCGCGCTAGTCCCCAATTACGCGAAATTCGGGGACAAATGAAGGTGATTAAAGAGCGAATTTACCGAAAATTGCAGGATATCATGCAAAAACAGGGCGGTGCCATCCAAGAAGCGGTCATTACCCAAAGAAGCGACCGCTGGGTGATTCCCGTCAAAGCAGCGCAAAAAGAGCAAATACCGGGCATAATTCACGATACTTCCAGCACAGGGGCGACTTTTTACATTGAACCTCACTCTATCGTTGACCAAGGCAATCAACTGCGGCAATATCGTCGTCAGGAACAAATCGAAGAAGAAAAAATCCTGCGGCAGTTAAGTAATCTGATCGCCGAAGCCTTTGAGGACTTAGAATATTTACTAGCGATCGCTACTAGGCTCGATCTGGCCACCGCCAGGGCCCGTTACAGTTTATGGTTAGAGGGTAATCCCCCCCACTTTATCGATGGTTCGGAAACGATTACTTTGCGGAATTTGCGTCATCCTTTGCTCTGGTGGCAAAAACACCACGAACAGGGGGGGGAGGTCGTACCAATAAATGTGCAGATTAGCCCAGAAATTCGCGTTGTTGCCATCACTGGACCAAATACTGGCGGAAAAACCGTTACTTTAAAAACCCTCGGATTAGCGGCTTTAATGGCGAAAGCGGGCTTGTTTATTCCAGCGCGGGAACCGGTGGAGATACCTTGGTTCGATCAGGTTTTGGCCGATATCGGGGATGAACAGTCTTTGCAACAGAGTTTATCGACTTTTTCGGGTCATATTCGCCGGATTGTTCGCATTTTAGCGGCTTTAAATTCTCGTTCCTTGGTTTTACTCGATGAGGTGGGAGCAGGTACGGATCCGGCCGAGGGAAGTCCTTTAGCGATCGCTATTTTACAATACCTCGCCGATCATAGTTTACTGACGGTGGCTACCACTCACTACGGGGAATTAAAAGCGTTGAAGTATCGAGATTCTCGCTTTGAAAATGCCTCGGTAGAGTTTGATGATCGCACTCTTTCCCCCACTTATCGACTATTATGGGGCATTCCGGGGCGTTCTAATGCTTTAACTATTGCCCAGCGTTTGGGATTAAGTCCCGAAATTGTGGCCGAAGCGAGAAATCATCTGGGGGGGTTATCGGAGGAGATAAATCAAGTAATTGCTGGTTTGGAAGCGCAAAGACGAGAACAGGAGTCAAAAGCTAAGGAAGCTAGTCAATTACTGCAACAAACGGAGAAATTTTATACAGAAGTTTCCACGCGGGCCAATTCTCTACAGGAGAGAGAGCGAGAATTAAAGCGTTATCAGGAGCAGGAGATACAAAAGGCTTTACTATCGGCAAAAGCAGAGATTAATGACGTTATTCGCCGATTGCAAGCGGGAACAAAAACCGGTAAAGATGCCCAAAAAGCCACAGAGGAGTTAACTGCGATCGCAGAAAGGTTATTACCAAAAACGGAAAAAACTAAGGTTAATTATCGTCCGCAAGTGGGGGAAAGGGTACGCTTGCCCAATTTGGGACAAACTGCCGAAGTTTTAGCAATTTCACCGGAATCAGAGGAGATTTCCCTGCGTTTCGGGATGATGAAGATGACCCTACCCTTAGACCAGATTGAGTCTTTGGATGGTCAAAAAGTGGAAACTGCGCCAAAACCTGCCAAAAATTTGCCACAAACTCCCGCAAAACCCCAGGAGACTCCTTTAATTCGTACTTCTAATAATACCGTCGATATTCGCGGTTCCAGGGTGGCAGAGTCAGAAACGGATATCGAACAGGCGATCATCAGAGCCACCTCATCGGGTATATTATGGATTATTCACGGTAAAGGTACGGGGAAATTGCGTCAAGGTGTTCACGATTTCCTATCCCGTCATCCCCAGGTAAAACGCTTTCAATTAGCACCCCAAAATGAGGGGGGTTCGGGGGTAACTATCGCTTATTTAACTTAGGGTCTGCTGAATAGGTTTTTTGTCGGGTTAGAAGTCAGTATTCAGGAGACAGGAGACAGGAGATAGGAGTCGGTCGTCGGTCGTCAGGAGATAGGAGATTATTTTATTTATTCTCCCCACTTCCCCACTTCCCCACTTCATAATTCATACTTTGTGCTTTTTGTCAAAAAAACTTTTTTTTTGCAATAAAACTACACAAAAAAAAGATCATCGTTATGGGTGAAATTGACTGATTTACCCGTCTTAATTAGGATCACCTTGTAGGTGTGGCAAGGGTTTGAGCCATTGCTGCCCAAAAAAGCACATAATAACCCACTATGAAATTCTATCAAATCGCTGTAACCATTGTAACATCGTTGTTAAATAAAAATCTTTCTCAATTAATTCTTAAGAATTTATAAATATTGCGAAATGTTAATTTAAATATTCTCAAGTTTTTGGAGTCAGTCAATAATTTTTGCTTATCTTTAGCCAACATTGGGTTAGGAGACAGTATTCTCCGAGTCAGGAGTCCGGAGATAGGAGATAGGAGTCAGGAGATAGGAGACTTTTTTTATTTATTCTCCCCACTTCCCCACACCCTACACCCCACACCCCACACCCCACACCCCACATCCCACACCCCACTGTCCAAGAAGATTATTTTCTAGAGAATAAAACGTAAAAACAGGGAATAATAAACAGAGTTAACAGAGTTGCTAAAGACAAACCCGAAAAAACGACAATTCCTAAAGGTTGCAGGAATTCTCCCCCCTCTCCTAATCCTAAAGCGAGGGGAAATAAACCTAAAACCGTGGTCACGGTAGTCATTAAAATCGGTCGTAAACGTTGGGGAGCGGCCTTTAAAATAGCTTGTAGTCGAGTAAAACCGAATTCTTGCCGCAATTGATTCGCCAATTCCACCATAATAATCCCGTTATTAACCACAATGCCCACCAATAAAACCACCCCGACGATGACAATGGCATTAATCGGGGTTTTGGTCAAATATAGTCCGAAAATTCCCCCCGCTAGGGCCAAAGGAACGGTTAACATAATCACCAAAGGGTCTATGAGCGAGTTATACTGCACGGCCATGACCACAAAGACTAAAAATACTGATAAACCCGCTAATAAACCCAAAGAACCCTGAATTTCTTGATTAGACGTGGCGGCAGCACTGGGTAAAATGCTGATACCATCGGGTAAGGGAGTGGCGTTTAAAAGCGATTGTACCCCTGCGAGTGCGTCACTTAATTTCGCACCCTCGACCAAACTGCCGATAATAATAAAAACTTGACGCTGATTGATTCTCTGGATGACTCCGGGGGTTTTTCCCGCTTCAATCCGGGCTATATCTGCTAATTTTAAGTCTTCTTGTCTATTGACAAAAATAGGTATTTGTGATATGTCACTAATTTTTTGCCGCGAGTTGGGGTCCAATTGCACCCGGATATCGATTAATCTTTCTCCCCGTTGCAGTTGGGTGGGGATTGATCCTTGAATAGCGGTCCGTAGCGTTTGTCCCACTTCCAGGGTACTCAATCCCAAACTATTTAAGCGGGTCCAATCGGGTTTAATCTGGATTTCCGGTTGTCTGGGGTCAGCATCGGCACGAAAACGCGCACTAGGGACTTTTTCATCGAGAATACTGAGGATTTCTTCACCAGCTTGCTCTAAAGTTTTCCCATCGGGTCCCTGTAACATCACATCCACATCGGCACCGACGGAGGGAGAGTTATTAAGAATAATACCGCGCACTTGACCGGGAGTGAGACGCAAACGCACGTTAACGAGGTTTAATTGCTCTAGTGCTTTGCTCATGCGTTCGATATATGCTTCTGTATTAGTGCCTTTTTTGAGATTAATCGTACTAGAAGCGCGCAAAATATTTTCATTGGTAGTTGTGCCAAAAAGAGAACCGCCACTGGTAGTAAAAACATACTCAGTTTCTGGTTGTGATAATAAAATCTTTTCTACTTCCCGCATCACCTGACGGTTAGTGTTTAAATTGGTACCCGGGGGAAATTGAGCAAAAAGGTTCACCTGTCCGGTTTGAATACGACTAAAGACTTCCTGGGGGATATATTGCCAGAGATAGAAACTACTTCCCCCTAAAATTAAAAAGGCCAGCAGGATAACAGGTATTCTGTAGTGGATGATTTTAGCTAAAAAACGACCGTAGAGAATGGTTAAACCTTCTAGACGTTGACTAAAGACTTTTAAGAGCCAAAACCGATGGATACCACTAGAAACCCGCATATTTAACAAACGACTGGCCAACATGGGAACAACAGTTAACGCACACAACAGAGAAGCAGCCACAGCAAAACTGATAGTGAGGATAATCTCGTTAAACAGCAGGGAAATAAAACCACCCAGTAGTAAAAATGGCAGGATAGAGACGAGATTAGTCGCAGTGGAGGCCAATAAAGCAGATTCTACCTCTTGGCTGCTATTCCGGGCAATTTCTAAAAAATCTCGCTTATTTTGGTTTTGATTAACTTTGAGGGCAATATTTTCCAGCATGACAATGGAATTATCCACCACGATACCCACCCCTAGGGCCAATCCTCCCAAACTAAACACATTTATCGATAACCCGAATAACTTCATACAGATGATTGCGACGAGGGTAGAAAGAGGAATCGCTAGGGTAATGATAAAAGTCTGTCGCAGGGAACCGAGAAAGACGAATACAGTCAATCCTGCTAAAATTGTCCCCGCTAATCCCGAAGAAACCACGTTATTAACCGCGTTTTGGATAAATACAGACTCATCGGTAGTGGGGACGACTTGTATTCCCCCGGTCATTAACCCGGATTTTTTTAATTCTGTAATGCGTTTTTTGACCCCTTCTACCACAGCAATCGTGTTCGCATTCGGTTGTTTTTGGACGCTAACCCTCACGGCATTTTTTCCATTTAGGGTGACAAAAATTCTTTGTTCTTCTGTCCCATCGATAACTCTGGCCACATCCCGCAGATAGATTTTTTCTTCGGGATTATTACTATCGGTCAGCGCTAAATCTTGGATATCGGCTACGTTTTTAAATTTCCCCACCGCACGGGTTAAAGGTTCCCCAGTTTCTCCCTCTAGTCGGCCCCCAGAGATGTCCTGATTGCGTCTTTTTAGGGTGTCTAAAACCTGATTTAATCCCACTCCTAAAGATTGTAATCGCTGCAGGTCAATATTAACTTGAATTTCTTCTCTAACTCCCCCAATCACGTCCACCACTGCCACTCCTTCCACAAATCCTAATTCTCTCCCTAATTCTTCATCGGCAAATAATCTTAAATCTTTTAGGGGTAGGGTATCAGAAACGAGAGCGAATTCATAGACGGGTAAACGAGAGGGTTCAAATTTGTTTAAGCGCGGTTCCTCAATAATATCGGGTAAATTTTGTCGGACACGATTAAAACTTTCGGTAGCTTCATTTAAAGCGACATTTAAATCTCCCCCCGGTTGAAAAAATAAATCTACTCGCATCCTTCCCTCGCGAGTTTCTGAATAAACTTGCACTACTCCCTCGGTGGCACTCATTCCTTCTTCTAGGGGTTTAGTTACTTCTTCGAGAATAACTTCCGGGGAAACTCCCGGGACATTCATCCTTAAACTAATGCGAGGATAAGTGATAGAAGGAAGCAAATCTACTTGTAAACGATTTAGAAAAAAAAGACCGATGATGATAACTGCTATAGTTAACATCAATACTCCTATGTGACGACGAATTGACAGACCGCTTAGGGAGATGTTTTCTGACATGATTACCTATGGGGGAGAGTAAGGAGTGAACAGTGAACAGTAAACCCATAACTGATAACTGATTAATTGTGCATAACTCGACCGAAACTCCATAATTTTTGATAATAATGACGACTAACGCTATCCCTATCATCAGTAAGTAGATTTATAGCGATACCATTGTTACCTGTTTCTTTTCCTGAACTGTGGATATATTGATTATTCCCTAGATATAAAGCCACATGATTAACTCTTTTATCACCAAAAAAAATTAAATCTCCTGGGAGTAATTCCTCTCGGTTTATTTTTTGACAAAAAGCCTCCTGTTGATAGGAATCCCTCGGCAACCAAATACCAAAAGTGGCAAAAGCAGCCTGGATTAATCCTGAACAATCGTAATTAGGTGCAAGGGTTCCACCCCAGAGATAATGATTGGTACGGTTCCTTGCTTCCTGAGTAAAAGTGATAATCTCAGGAATATGTTTTTCTATGTCTGAACGAGTTAGAGGAATTTTTTGATAAGCTGTGGTGGCCACCGCAATTGCATCTAAATCTTCTCCGCATAACCAAGCTAAATAATTATCTTCCCTTAGCTGAATTTGTAGCCCTTTTTCGGTAATTTCTAGGGAAATAAATTTTAATTGTCTTCCCTGTTGTGCTTGGGTAGCTAACTCTTGACAACTGGGAGAATTGTAGAGATTTAAGTCTCTTATACAGAGATATTCTTGGGTCGATGATGGGGGAATAGAGATGATTTTCATAAAAAATAGATCAGAATTTATTGACAGAAACAAATGCCCAACTAGCCAAAAGCTAAGGGATAAAAACAAGGAGAATAACCTTAGTTCTGTCATCTTCAAGTTTCCACCTCTCTTAATTCTTGGCCACAGAGATAATTTATAACCGAACTGAATCCCTCAAATTCCTCTTGCCTAATTAACTTTTCAGGGTTCAAAAACCGCAAAAATAAGGATTAAATGGCATAAAATCTCTAAATAGACCATTTAATTGCTCATTATTCATTCTTAACTCTCCTGACTACTGGCTACTGGCTACTGATCCCTAACCCTAACAACAATTTTTAATTTTTACAACAGGTCTAGGATAGCCAGTTCCTTAACAATATGTTACAATAGCCGGCGAGGGGGGAGTGACCAATATCTGGAACTTTTGCGCTAGAGATAGATTCTATGGATCAGCAGTCACCTCCTAAAGTAAGCTTTTAATCAGATGTTGAGGTTAGTCCATGGCCAATGTTTCGGGGCGGTTTGAAAAGCAGGAATACAGCCAAAACTCAGAAAATACCGTCACGGTGGTCAGTTCGGTCATGTCCGGTTTAAAAAAAGCATCTCCCCTGCAAAAGGGCTTATTTTGGGGAATAACCCTCAGTTTTACCGCCCTAGTTTCCGCCACTGTTGGGGCTGCCGTCGCTTTAATTAGTCCCTTACCAGCGCCAATTGGGGCCATCTTCCAAAAAACGACTTTTCCCACCCAAACAGACATCCTTGAGGCTCAAGCTTGGAATAGCTTAATCAATCAGCAGCTTTCTCGTCCTGTTAATATTTTAGTTATGGGGATCGATCGAGTTTTAGATGCCAAAAACGGCGACGATGTATTTAAAGGTCGCAGCGATACCATGCTCCTAGTGCGCTTCGATCCTAGCGATAAAACCGTGAGAATGCTGTCTATCCCTCGCGATAGCCGCGTCAGAATCCCCGGCCACGGTTTCACTAAAATCAACGATGCTAACGTTCACGGTGGACCGACTCTAGCGGCGGAAGTGGTCAGTAATACTTTAGGGGATGTCACCGTAGATCGCTATGTGCGGGTGACTACCGATGCCTTTAAGGAATTAGTCGATTTAGTCGGGGGTGTAGAGGTTTATGTACCCGAACGAATGTATCATAAAGATGTCACCCAAAAATTAGAAATTGATTTACAAGAGGGTTGGCAAAATCTCAACGGCGACCAAGCAGAACAGTTTGCCCGTTTTCGTAACCAGCAATACGGCGATATCGGTCGCGTACAAAGACAACAAATTTTATTAAAAGCACTACAACAAAAGATTTTTAGTCCGACAATTCTCCCCAGTCTCCCGAAAGCAGTACAGGTTTTACAACAATATATCGATACGAATTTAAGCGTCGAGGAAATGCTGGCTATCGCTAATTTTGGCCGGGAAATTAAACAGGATGACTTAAGAATGATCCTACTCCCCGGCCGGTTTAATAACCTCGAGGAATACGATGGTCGCAGTTATTGGATTTTGAACCGTCGCGAAATTAGAACCATTGTGGCTAATAATTTTACCGATAACTATTCGCGGGGAGAAACCTCCATTTATAGTCTGCGGATTGCCATTCAAAATGCCACCCATACCAAAGGTTTAGCCCGTCGTACTCGCAATTATCTGGCCAAACAGGGCTACACAAATGTTTATATTAGCGATGACTCCTCCCAAAAGCTAGAAACCACGGCAATTATTGCTCAAAAAGGTGATATTCAGTCCGCTAACCTCTTGAAAAATCAATTGGGAATCGGTAAAGTAGAATCATCCTCCACTGGTGCTTTAGACTCAGACCTAACTATTCGGGTGGGTGATGATGTGGCCCAGTTTCTCAACGCTCAACAGTAACAATGTTGAAAAATTTTTTCAGTCTGGTTTTAATTATTTTGCTGGCGATTCTTTGGCTACTTTTTGCGGCCCGTCCGGTGGCTTTGGCCCAAGATAAAACGATTAACTATAGTTTTGCCCAGCTGCAAGATCGGGATTTTTCCCATCAGGATTTGCGCGGAGGAGTTTTCGCCGCTGCCGCAATGCGGGGAGTTAACCTAGAAGGGGCCGATTTATCCTATAGCATTCTCACCGAGGCTGTCCTCTTAAAAGCTAACTTAAAAGGGGCCGATTTAACCGCCTCTTTGGTAGATAGAGTTACCCTCGATTTTGCCGATTTAACTAATACTATTTTTACCGATGCGATCGCTACTCGCAGCCGTTTTTATGACACAATTATTACCGGGGCCGACTTCACTAACGCGGTGATTGATAACTATCAGGTCAAGTTAATGTGTGAACGGGCCGATGGCATTAATCCAGTCACGGGAGTGGCCACCAGAGATAGTTTAGGCTGTAATTAGCAATTCCGGGCAGATTCTAGCTGACTGCTCAAAAATAGCCTACCCCCTACACCCCGGCTATCTCGATCGAGACAGCAGAGATGTAGAATAAAAATACCGAGCGAGGCTAGAGAAAGGAGAGAGACTCTTGATAATCGTCATCGATAACTATGATAGTTTTACCTACAATTTAGTCCAGTATTTGGGAGAATTAGCCTCCGAGTTCCCGATCGCCTTGCCGATCGAGGTCTATCGTAATGATAAAATCGACTTGGCCACGATCGAACAAATGCGGCCGGATGGGATTGTCATTTCCCCGGGTCCCGGTCGTCCGGTCGATGCGGGCATATCTCTGGAATTAATCGCTAAATTTGGCCCCCGTTTGCCAATTTTGGGGGTCTGTCTCGGTCATCAAAGTATCGGTCAGGTATTCGGGGGGGATGTGGTCTCGGCCCCGGTCTTAATGCACGGCAAAACTTCCCCCATCTATCACAACAGTGAAGGGGTATTTCAAGGCTTAGAAAATCCTTTTACTGCCACCCGTTACCATAGTTTAGTGATCGAGCGCTCCACCATGCCGGATAATTTAGAGATCACGGCCTGGGTAGAAGATGGCACGGTCATGGGAGTCCGTCATCGGGATTACCCCCAGATTCAAGGGGTACAATTTCATCCCGAAAGTATTTTAACCACTGCCGGCAAGGAACTTTTAAGAAACTTTCTCCGATCCCTCTAGTGTTTACTAATCCCCAACCCCTGAAATTAACCTTAACTTGATTAATTCTGCATCTATATTTATGAAAAGGCGAGATTTTATCTTATCGGCGGGGGCAAGTTTCTTAACCGTGGCAGTAAGCTCAGTTTTAGCGGAAACTAAACCGAAACCCCCTAACCCCACTTCCCCCCAAAAACCCGATAATTCCCTCCTAGTCCAATGGTTGGGTCATAGTTGCTTTTTATTCACCGGAGGAGGACAAAGAGTCCTAGTTAATCCCTTCCGGGCCATTGGTTGTACGGCGGGTTTTCCTTTGCCAAAAGTAGAAGCAGATATCGTTTTAATTAGTAGTCAACTGTGGGATGAAGGGGCCGCCGAGGGTTTACCCGGTAATCCGAAAATTTTGTTTGAGCCGGGGGCCTATGATCTGGGTAAATTAAAATTACAGGGCATTAGTATCGCCCACGATCGCATGGGGGGGCAACGTTTCGGCATGAATGTGGCCTGGCGTTGGACCCAAGCGGGGATTAGTATTGTCCATTTAGGGGGGGCAGCGGCCCCGCTCGAATTAGAACAAAGAATTCTCTTAGGTTCGCCGGATTTAGCTTTTATTCCCGTGGGAGGTGGTCCAAAAAATTATAATCCCCAAGAAGCAAAACAGGCGCTCGAAGTTTTACAGCCGCGAATTGCTGTCCCGACGCAATACTTTACCAGTGCCGCCGATAAAAATGCCTGTGAATTGGTCTCTGTAGATGAGTTTCTCAAGTTAGTCAAGGATAAAAATATCCGTTTAATCGAGGACAATAAATTACGGATTCGTGCCGCCGATTTACCCAAAAAAGGGACGCTCATTCGCGTGTTTGACTACCGCAATCTGTTACAGAAATCCTAATTTTTAGGAGCCAATGACCTAGGCCTATTGATTAACTAATTTTACTCGATCGACGGTGCTGTAGATCATCTCCTAGTTCTCTAAAAATTGCTTTAACAATCTTAAGTATCTAAGCACAATTAATTACACATCTAAGCCACTACTCCGTCAGACTTCTGCTGTGAGTAAACAGTGAACTGAAAACTCAAATCCGATCCCTAATAGCTGTCTCCCGTCTCCCGTCTCCCGTCTCCCGTCTCCTGTCTCCTGTCTCGGAGTCTCGACTAGGAAATTAATTTTGCACGACTACTTATTAAAAATGTTTTTTCTGAAAGAATATCGCTCTTTTTTTAGACAGGGATGGACAATTGCGGTTTTACTAATTGCCCTGCTTGTTTCCCTGCCGATTTTATCGGTGACCAGTAGTTTATTAACTAATTCCAGTCAAGTTTGGCAACATCTGATCGAAACTGTTCTCTGGGATTATCTAGTTAATTCTTTTTGGTTAATGTGCGGGGTGGGCAGCGGCGTTTTAATCATCGGTGTCGGGACCGCTTGGTTAACAACGATGTGTCAATTTCCCGGTCGTCAACAATTTCAATGGTTATTACTACTACCCCTTGCCGCTCCCGCCTATCTCTTGGCCTATACTTATACCAATATGATGGACTATTTTGGTCCGGTGCAGACCTTCTTAAGAAGCGTTTTCGGTTGGAATAGTGTCGAAGATTATTGGTTTCCTAATATCCGTTCTCTTTGGGGGGGGATTCTGATGTTAATACTGGTGCTTTATCCCTACGTTTATCTGTTAGCAAGGGTCGGTTTTTTAGAACAATCTGTCTGCACAGTGGAGGCAAGTCGCTCCTTGGGATGTAATCCTTGGCGCAGTTTTTTTACCGTCGCTTTACCCCTAGCAAGACCGGCAATTATGGCGGGATTGGCCCTAGCTTTAATGGAAACTCTGAACGATTTTGGCACGGTGCAGTATTTCGGCATTAATGCTTTTACCACGGGAATTTATAATACTTGGTTTGGTATGGGAAATCGCATAGCAGCGGGGCAGTTATCCACAGTTTTAATGGTATTTATCCTCGTTTTAGTTTTCCTTGAACAATCCTCCCGTCGTCAAGCTCGTTACTATGAAATGACTAATCGTTTCCAGTCACCGACTAAGTACAAACTGGGATTTATTCGGAGTTTTTTGGCAATTATCTCCTGTTTTATGCCGGTATTTCTGGGGTTTATTGCCCCTGCTTTTTATCTAGCTTATCTAGCCTTTAATCATGCCCAAGAAACTTTTAATAATGACTTTTTTAGTCTATCAGGAAACAGTTTTTTTCTGGCTAGTTTAAGCGCAATTATTGCGGTAGTTTTAGCTTTAATTCTCGCCTACGGGGAAAGACTTAATCCGAATAAAACTCTTAAGGGTTCTGTGCGGATTGCGGCGGCTGGTTACGCTATCCCCGGCATTGTTATCGCGGTGGGGGTTTTAATTCCTATCGGCAAATTAGATAACTTTTTCAATCAAGTATTAAATATCAATTTAATTCTGAGCGGCACGATTTTCTGTGTGATTTTTGCCTATATTGTCCGGTTTTTAGCCGTAGCTTTTTCCACGTTAGAATCGAGTTTAAGTAAAATTAAACCTAGTTTAGATGATGCTTCCCGCAGCCTTGGCTATGGCACTGGTGCCACTTTAATTAAAGTGCATATTCCTCTTTTGTCGGGGGGATTATTGACGGCGGCTATGTTAGTTTTTGTCGATGTGATGAAGGAATTACCAGCCACTTTGGTCCTAAGACCTTTTAATTTTGATACCCTAGCGGTGCGCGTTTATCAATACGCCAGCGATGAACGTTTGGTGGAAGCGGCGGCCCCGGCCCTGGCCATTGTCCTAGTGGGATTAATTCCGGTAATTTTTTTAAGTTGGCAAATTTCCCGACGGGCGATCGATTAAAGTGGTGGCTGATTCCTAGACCAGTTGGCGATCGGCCAGCAGCTTAGTTCTATAGTCTAGTACAAAATAATGTTACAGTTCTTGACAAGACTACTAGAGAGGGGGGGTGTCAGTGATAGGATTCCCTAAAACCCCTTTTCTTTATTTTTGTAGAGAGAACAAAACCCTATGACAGAACTTTCTGGAAAAGCTCCTAAGTTCGGTGGCAGCACAGGCGGTTTACTCGCCAAAGCCGATCTAGAAGAAAAGTACGCCATCACCTGGACAAGCAGCAAAGAACAAGTCTTTGAAATGCCCACCGGTGGCGCCGCTATCATGAACGAAGGCGAAAATCTCCTCTATTTAGCCCGCAAAGAACACGCGCTCGCTCTTGGTACCCAATTCCGGACGAAATTTAAGCCCAAAATCGAAGATTACAAAATCTATCGGATTTACCCCAGTGGTGAAGTGCAGTATCTCCACCCTGCTGATGGTGTCTTCCCCGAAAAAGTTAACGCTGGTCGTGAATTTTTCGGCAAAAAAGACCGCAATATCGGCAAAAACCCGGAACCGGCGACAATTAAGTTCTCTGGTGTCACTCCCTACGAAGCATAAATAATCCCTAAAATCGAGAGTGGGGAGTTAGATTTAGAAGCCATTTGGCCCTAAGATTTAACTTCTGACTCTCGATTTCTCTGATCGCAATCGCAATCAATTGCTAGTTAGGGTTTGCTGAAAAAGTTTTCGTGGGGTTAGGGGTCAGTATTCAGGGGTCAGTATTCAGGAGATTGCTTTTATTTACTCTCCTAAGTAGCTGGTTATAATTAAATTAAACATGGATTTTAACTTCGATCCCCCCTGCCCCCCTTGATAAGGGGGGTGCCGATCCCCCCTGCCCCCCTTGATAAGGGGGGTGCCGATCCCCCCTTAATCCCCCCTTGATAAGGGGGGTGTCTGACAACTTTTAACACCTACCTACTTATCTCCCCTGATCCCCACTCCTTCATAATTCATAATTCATAATTCATAATTCATAATTCCTTCCGTTTCCTGAACCATCAAAATATGATCTTCCCCGACTTTGATCGCTTTCGTCAACTCGCCAGCCAAGGTAACTTTATTCCTGTCTATCAAGAATGGATCGCTGACCTAGAAACACCCGTTTCGGCCTGGTATAAAGTTTGTGCCGATCAAGCCTACAATTTTTTATTAGAGTCGGTGGAAGGGGGCGAAACCTTGGGACGCTACAGCTTTTTAGGCGGCGATCCCGTCTGGGTATTGGAAGCGCGGGGAAACACCACCACCCAAACTTTTCGCGATGGTTCTCAAGAGATTTTTTCGGGGGATCCTTTCGAGATTTTAACCCAATGTTTAGCCCCGATTGTGCCGGTTAAATTGCCGCAATTACCCGCCGGAATAGGGGGTTTATTTGGTTTTTGGGGTTATGAATTAATTAATTGGATCGAACCGCGAGTGCCTATTTATCCCGCTACCGATGCCGATCTACCAGATGGTATTTGGATGCAGGTGGATAATCTGATTATTTTCGATCAAGTTAAACGGAAAATTTGGGCGATCGCTTATGCCGATAGCCGGGGTAATAATCCCGATTTAGCGGCCGCTTATCAAGCGGCCTGCGATCGAGTGACACAATTAGTTCTGAAGTTACAATTACCCCTACCAACTAATGCCAAAACCCTGGAATTATTACCAGTTGGTCAGGGAAAAGAATTAGTCTATGAAAGCAATACAACTCAGGAAAAATTCTGTCAAAATGTCCTAAAAGCCAAGGATTACATCAAAGCGGGGGATATTTTTCAGGTGGTTATTTCCCAGCGTTTAAATGCCAATTATCAGGGTCATCCCTTCGATTTATATCGTTCCCTGCGTCTGATTAATCCTTCTCCCTACATGGCTTTTTATAACTTTAAGGATTGGCAAATTATTGGCTCTAGTCCTGAAGTGATGGTTAAGGCAGAACGGGACGAATTAGGTAAAATAAAGGCTACGGTCAGACCAATTGCTGGCACCCGTCGCCGGGGACAAAACTTGAGTGAAGATCAAGCTTTAGCAAC
The DNA here is from genome assembly GCF_014696875.1 of Microcystis wesenbergii FACHB-1317. GTDB lineage: Bacteria > Cyanobacteriota > Cyanobacteriia > Cyanobacteriales > Microcystaceae > Microcystis > Microcystis wesenbergii_A. Next base: position 16,976 of record NZ_JACJQV010000081.1, read on the forward strand.
GGATTTATTGCAAGATCCCAAAGAAATTGCCGAGCATATTATGTTAGTAGATTTGGGCAGAAATGATCTAGGTCGGGTGTGCGATCGAGGTACGGTCAAAGTGGATGAATTAATGATCATTGAACGTTATTCCCACGTTATGCACATTGTTAGTAATCTGGTCGGGGATTTAGCAACCAATAAAAGTGCTTGGGATTTATTAAAAGCTTGTTTTCCTGCGGGAACCGTCAGTGGGGCCCCGAAAATTCGCGCCATGGAAATTATCCATGAATTAGAACCCTGTCGTCGCGGTCCCTATTCAGGGGTTTATGGTTACTACGATTTCGAGGGACAGTTAAATAGTGCGATCACAATTCGCACTATGATTGTTCGTCCCCAAGGTAATCAAAATTATCTGGTTTCTGTGCAGGCGGGAGCAGGGTTAGTAGCCGATTCTGAGCCGGAGAAAGAGTATGAAGAAACCCTCAACAAAGCGAGGGGTTTATTGGAGGCAATTCGCTGTTTAAGTTAGATTTTTTAGACCAGGATCCAGTTAAGGAGATTTGGCCATGATTTCCGAGAAGGAATAGGGTTAACTAAGGAGGACAACATCAAGGTTTCAGCTTATTGCCATAAGTTTAGCGAGGTTTAATAGTTAATAAAACCTGATGGGAGCTTGACGGAGTCGTAAACACCAATAAAGCTTGGTCCTTATTAAGGGGCCTGGGTGAATCGGGGTTAGCAGAGGTATATGCCTCTATTTTATTCTCGATTGGATCGGCCGGAATGCGGTCATTAATCAGGTTATTGACAGTGATTATAACTTGATCTCCAGGATTTGCCGAAACAGTCTTAGGTATACCCAAAGGGCTTCCTGGCTGCCCTCTGGGGGGACGTATAGCAACAGTACAGGGGGAACAATTGTCTCCTGCAAGAAGTTCAGCTTGAACATCTGCTGGCACGTTAAGGACAGGTATAGTTGTTATTCGAACAACTGCCGACCCAGGTGGCAGATCAAAACCATTAGGAGGAGCGATAGGAGAAAAGAGGCAAAATATTTCACAGGTAGCTCTGGTGGAAACTCTGGTACTGACAGCGTAGTCAACTTTATCCCTTTTTCCAGCAGTCAGAGTAGTCATCTCTACCTGAGCGTTGGCATTCAAAATCACTTGACCACCACCATCGCGAACACAGGCATAAAAACCGTCCACAACAGGGTTAGGATTGACGGCGATTAGTCTAAAATTACCAGGATCAGAACAGATACCACCAGGAGCCGGTGCTGGTGCTGCTAACATATCGGTGACGGGGGAGCTTCTCCAAGTATCAATCTGGTCGGGGGTGATGTAGTTGCCATTAGCGTCCAACTCCGGACCGAAGCGCCACAAGACTCGCGGACCGGTCAAGCCATTTTCAGGGCCCGTGGTATAGTAAACGATCTGATCGGGGAGGATCTGAATTGGGTTACTAGGATCAGGAATTCTAAAAGCAAGAACTGCTCGCGCTCCTGATGCTCGCGCTTGGGGTACTTGATCCGTCAGGATCGAAGATTCAGTCTGAGCGATAATTTTTGCCCGTCTCACGTCCTCTGAAACAAACTCTAGAGTACGATTAAGATTATTTCGGATTTCACTATCGGCATTAGCTCGATAATTGCTTCTGAGCAGGTTAATCACGCCAATTCCCGACACCAAGACGGCAATCAGCATCATTACACCTGCCAGTAAAACTTCTGTAATCGTGAAACCCGCGTGTCGAAATGGTTGGTGAGCTTGTCGAACCAACAGAGCGGATTTTTTCTGTAAACGACCTAAGTGATTGATGTACTCTAAATAAAAACGCATAGTTTTAACCCGTGCCAATTCCTATTTTCTATACTTCCCTAGACATTTAACATTATATTGCAGTCCCAGAGATTTGACTAAACTAGGTGATTCTGTTCACAGCTATTAACCGCTTGGGGGAGTAGGTGATTTTACGGGTGAGTTTTTGTACACTTGTATTAGTATAATGGTTGAGCCTCAAGGAGATAAGAAGGCCCAAGGACTGGTTACAATCAAGGATGAGTAATTTTTCGATCGATGTCATCTAAAAATAATCATGCGTCTCTTACACACCATGCTCCGGGTCAATAACTTACAGGAATCTCTACAATTTTACTGCGATGTGCTAGGAATGAAGTTATTGCGCCAGAAAGACTATCCCAATGGTCAATTTACCCTCGCTTTCGTCGGTTATGGCGATGAGGCTAATCATGCTGTCATCGAACTGACCTATAATTGGGGAGTCGATCGCTATGAAGTCGGTAATGCTTACGGTCATATTGCCCTAGGCGTGGATGATATCTATAGCACCTGTAAGAAAATTAAGGCTCTTGGTGGCAATGTCACCCGGGAACCGGGCCCGATGAAACACGGTTCTACCGTGATTGCTTTTGTGGAAGATCCTAATGGCTACAAGATCGAGTTAATTCAACTAGGAACCCAAGCTGCTGCCGTGGCTACGGCTTAATCAAAAACTTATGACTGTTGAAATTGAACGGAAGTTTCTGGTTAAAGGGGATCACTGGCGATCGCTGGATGCGGGCAAGTTGTATCGTCAGGGATATATTCCTACCCAAGATGGATTGACAACCGTGCGAGTTCGTGTAGTTGGAGAGCGGGGTTATTTAACCATTAAAGGCAAGACTGAGGGCATTAGTCGCCAGGAATTCGAGTATGCAATTCCCCTAGAAGATGCGGAGATCATGTTAGAAAACCTCTGTAAAAAACCTTTAATTGAAAAAATTCGTCATCGCATTTCTCTGGATAATTTAACTTGGGAAGTTGATGAATTTTTGGGAGATAATCAAGGTTTGATTATGGCTGAAATTGAGTTAGAACAAGAGGATCAAGTCATTACTATTCCTGATTGGATCGGCGAAGAAGTCACGGGAGATGAGCGATACTACAATATCAATTTACAGAAATTTCCCTATAAAATGTGGTCATTGTAGTATTAATTTACTCCCAGTTTAAGTCTGGGTAGATACGGCTTTTTCTGCTTCGTTTAGCTTATTCGTTACCCGTCGGAGAACACCATTAATAAAACGATAACCTTCATCATCAGAATAACGTTTAGCTAATTCGATCGCCTCATTAATTGCTACTTTTTGAGGTATATCGAGATAGAGCATTTCTGCCACGGCAATTTGCAGGATATCCCGATCGATTCTTGGTAACCGATGTAGTTGCCAATCCACTAAAGCACCGGTTAATTCCTGTTCAATTTCCGCACGACGACGATAGACTGTACCGATTAATTCTAGGGCATATTCTCGCACTTCGTACTGACTAGATAACTGGACAATTTCGGGAAAATCTATCACGGTTCCTAAACGATTAATGGCATTATGGGTAAGAGAAATCGCTTCTTTTACCATGGTTTGGGCGCTTTTTAGATTTGTTGCCTTAGTATCACTAGCGAGAATCCGTTCATTACCACGACTAATTTCAGCAGCGGCGGTTTCTAAGGTTTCTTGAATTTCCAGGGTTAAGGTTCTAACTGCGACTAAAATTAAATCGTTTAAAGTTTGCTGTTCTAGGTTTTCAGGATTGCCTTTAATCTGACTTAAACTCAAAAGGGCAAGTTCTCGAGCAATGCGGCGGGGTTGTTGACGGGGAGGCATAGAAGTTTAGAAGTAGAGGAAAGAAAATTATACAACTTTATCGATCGCTATTCGGTTGGGTTAATTTTTTTCGGCGATCAATTCTTAACTAACCTCTATTCTAGCATAAAAGCTGCCAAGATTTAACTTTTCAAGTTTTAATTAGACAAAAGACAATATCTATCTTGAATCTCCCCTAATTTAGTCTCAGCTTCTTGAGCATTAATAGCTAATTGAGCAAACTCTAGAAAGCGTTTTAATTCCTTGCGTAATAAATTCCTTTCTACTTCCCAAGTTTCTCGATCTAAGGTGGGGGGCATAACGATCATATCAAATAAAGTCGCCTGTTTTTTATCGGGATGGGGGCGCAATATTCGCCCGCGACGCTGAATAAATTGGCGAGGATTACCACTACTAGCCAGAATGACTGCGTTTTGAATTGATGGCAGATCTACTCCTTCATCTAAACATCTAATTGCCACTAATCCTTGCAGATAACCCTCTTCAAATTGTTGGCGAATTTTTTCTCGTTCTTCTAGGGAAGTTTCTGCGGTGTAGGTAGCAACTCGATAACCTAATTGATTGCCCAATAAATGAGTAACTGCCGCTACTTGACGACGATAATTAGCAGTATAATTTTCCAGATAACCATCCCCACAATAAAATAAAGTATGATCCGTATCTAAACGCTCTTGCATCAGTTGTTGTAAAGCCTGTAATTTATTACTTGCCGAACCAATTAATCGTGACCTTTGCATTAACAAAGCGGTGAGATTTTCATTGCCATTTAAATTACTATTTTTCTGCAAAGTCCAGCCAATTTTCTGGGTCAATTTTGCGTATAATAAAGCCTCATTATCGGTTAATTCAACCAAGACTGGATAATAAAAATAATTGACTAAAGCACCTTTACTAATAGCATCAGCTAGGGTAAATTCTGGCTGTAGAATTTGTCCAAAATAATCAAGAATAGCGTCGGTTCCTTCCTCATCAAAATATCTTTCAGGAGTAGCAGATAAAGCCAATCTTAGACCTAAAGAACGGGGTAATAATTCTTCTAATCGGGGGGAACCTAAATTATGGGCTTCATCACCAACGATTAAAGTTTTATCGGGGAAAAATTTTATTTGTGATTGAAAACCCTCGCTAATAAAAGTTGAGTTAGTAGTTAAAATAGTGACAAATTTTTGATTACCCGCTTGCACATTATATAACTCTGTGGATAGTTGACTTTGCCATGTATGGACACTTTCGTAGGCTAAAATCGGTTTAAGATTAAATTTTTCCGCTTCTCGTTGCCATTGATTGACTAGGTGACGATAGGGGCAAATCACTAATAATACTTGCAGTTCTATCGCTTGGTAAAGTTCCATGGCAATAGCTAAAGCAGTAATAGTTTTACCGCTGCCAGTGGCCATTTTTAAAGTTCCCCGTCCCCGATTACGAAACCAACTGATAATCGCTGTATTTTGGTAGTCTCTCAACTCTAAATCGGGGGGAATTCTAGGAATACCAGAGGGATTAACTCGATAGAATCCTCGCAATTCAGCAACTTGCTTGATTTTGCGGGAACTCAGAAAATCCCTAGTTATTTTTTCCCAATCTATCCAGCAACTATTCATAGGACATCTTGTAAAAATAAAAAATTGTTGTTAGGGTTAGTAGTCGGGATTCAGGAGATTGTTTTTATTTATAGCGTTTCCTGTTCGCAAGAGGTTTATAATACTAAATCTTGTTTAAAAGGTATAGGATTGTGGGAAGTGGGAAGTGGGAAGTGGGATAAACAATCTATAGCTTGGTAGTTCATCACACTATTACAAATATTTTTGGTATAAGATCAAAAATAGCAAAAAGCCAAAAACTTAAAAGCTAAAGGTTAATCCCTCTACAATGGGGATGGACTAAAAAGACCATCCCATAGCTGTCAAACCACTCTTAACTGTTATCCTAGAAACCTAGGCAATGATTGAGATAATTTACCTGGTCGCTACTTCCTCTTTTTGGGGAGTATTTTGCCGAAGTTTTTCCTGATCTTGGCGACGTTTTTTAGCATAAAGTTGGATTGTCACCGCCATTAATACCACTAAAGCTACAATTAACCAAGTGGTCAAATCGAGGGGTAATTGATTCTTAAATACGGCCAAAAGGACAATAACTACTAATAACAGGGTTGGTGCTTCATTTAACGCCCGGAATTGTTGTCCCGTCCAATTACATTCCCCTTTTTCTAGCTTTTTCATGATGCGACCACAGTAGAAATGATAGAGCAATAACAGAGCAACAAAGGATAATTTAATATGTAACCATCCCGATTTTAAAATTTCTGGTTCTGTGGAGATTAAACCGATCGCCATGGCCACGGTGACAATCATCCCCGGTGTGGTAATGATATTGTAGAGTCGCTTCTCCATGATCTCGTATTGTGCTTTCAGAATAGCTTGTGCAGGTTCCGTTTCTGTTGCTGCCTCCGCATGATAGACAAACAAACGTACTAAATAAAATAGTCCCGCAAACCAAACAACTACCCCAATCAGGTGAAATGCTTTAAACCAATAGTAAGCCATAGTCTATATTGTGATCTGAATTGTGATCTGAGTCCCGAATTACTTAGTTTAAGAGTTGTCCATACTTTCCCAGACTACCCCTATACAAAAGTTTAGACGGAAGATAGGGGTTGAGGGTTGAGGAGAGACTAGAGTTACAGGCATTTTACAACTAACTAAGAGGAAGGTGAATCGACAAACCCTTCGATAAATCAGCAACTAGAGTCAGACGAACCAGAAGAAAACAAGAAATCCAACGGAAGGGGTTTGATCTGGAGAGTTTGGCGATCGACTCAGCTATGGGAACCCGATCCGATCGCTTCGATCGGTTAGAATAAAAATATGGGAAAAAAATTATTTATTTTCGGGAACCTTTGCTGACTTCTCCCGTCCTCAAGCTCTGAGTGAGGAGCTTATACCCTTGAGGAAATCCCATGAGTCAATCGATTCCAGCATCTTGGTCACTTGAGGCCAAAAAGTCTCAAAACCCCGTGTCCCCTGACAAACTCTCCAACTACGATCTAATTGCACGCTGTCAGGAAGGGTGTCAGCCAGATCGAGCAGCTTTTGCGGAACTGCTGCGGCGCTATCAGGCTCATGTTGATAAATTACTCTATCATTTGGCTCCCGATTGGCAAGATCGCGCCGATTTGGCTCAAGAGGTTTGGATTCGCGTCTATCGCAATATTAACCGTCTCCATGAACCCCTCAAGTTCCGCGGTTGGTTAAGTCGCATTGCTACTAATCTTTTTTACGACGAATTGCGGAAACGCAAGCGGGTTAATCACCCCATTTCCCTCGATGCTCCCCGGCGCGTGGAAGATGGCGAAATCGATTGGGATATCGAGTCCGATTACCCCAGTCCCGATGAACATCTCACCACCCACGAATTCTACGATCAATTACAGGCGGCGATCGCTGATTTACCAGAAGCTTTTCGGACAACTATTATTCTCCGGGAAATTGAAGGTATGGCCTACGAAGAAATTGCCGAGATCACGGGAGTTTCTTTAGGAACTGTTAAATCTCGCATTGCTCGCGCTCGCGCTAAATTACAATCCGTTTTACAGCCCTATTTTACCGAAGGCTAAAGAATATTGTGGTGATTCGGCACTAACGGCCGAAGTGAGGAGTCGTTAAATTTAACTAGCTCCGTGCTGGTGAAAAGTGATTGCATACCGATCGCTTCCGGTCGAGGTCAACCATGAATAATTATCAACCCGAAGACGTTCAATGGATCAAGTCTTTGTTACGTCACGATGACAGCGATTCCGACTCCGCAACCGAGGATATTTTGTTCTTAGATGAGGATAACGAAGAAGCTGATCGTTTCGATTTAATTAGCGCCTATATTGATAACGAAGTAACGGTAGAGGAAAGGAAGCTAGTTCAGCATTGGTTAGACCATGATGCTGCTGCTAAAAAACTCTATCGGCAGCTCTTGGGATTACAAACTAATTTAAAGCAAATTCCCGTACCGGCTACTATGGCCAGCGACCGATTAGCAGAACAGGTGTTCAGAAAAGTCGATGGTCAGCGTCGTCGGCAATACTATGTTTATGGTGGCGCGATTTTCACCGCTATGGCGATCGCTGTTGGCTCCTACTTCGTCTCGGGACGCAATGATCCCCTCTCCCAAATAGCGAGCAGTCCGAGCAGTATTAGCCAAGAGGGAGACCATTTGATGATTGCTCTCAACCATCCGATTATGGAGATTCCCGCAGCGGAACAGCCAAAAGAGAATGGCCAAAGGTAAGGTCTATGGAGATAAATGCCAGCATTCTCGTGCGATCGCCCAATCTTCCGCCGTAGCAATTACCATCACTCGCACTTTAGATGTGTCGCTGGCGATATCCTCATCCCGGGGACGAGCGGCATTTTTAGCCAAATCTAACTCTAAACCCAAAAAAGACCAGCCTTGACTGGCTTTTTCCCGTACTAAAGCTGAATTTTCGCCGATTCCTGCCGTAAATACCAAGACATCTAACCCCTCTAGAGAAGCGATCATCGATCCGATTAAACTTTTCAGGCGATGAATATACATCTCAAATGCTAATTTTGCCCTCTCGTTGCCTTCGGCCATCGCCGTCGTAATTGCCCGCATATCCCCAGAAATACCCGAAATTCCCTTTAAACCCGATTCTTTATTGAGTAAACTATTTAAACTATCGGGATTATATTGATATTCTCGCTCTAGATAAATCAGAATCCCTGGATCGATCGAACCGCTGCGGGTTCCCATCATCAATCCCTCTAGGGGAGTAAATCCCATAGTAGTATCGATACTTTTACCCCCCTTGACTGCCGATAGGGAAGCACCATTGCCCAGATGACAGATCACCATTTTCAAGGATTCCAGGGGTTTTCCTAACAATTCGGCGGCTCGTTGGGAGCAGTACTGATGACTGGTGCCATGAAAACCATAGCGACGGATTCCCAGTTCACTCCATTGGTAGGGAATGGGATAAAGAGAAGATTCGGGAGGGATAGAACGATGAAAAGCGGTGTCAAACACTGCTACTTGAGGAACATCGCCGAAAACTTGCTCGATCGCTTCAATTCCTTCTAAATGAGCGGGATTATGACTAGGAGCCAGGGGAATCAGCTTTTTAATCGTTTCTTTGACTTGGGGAGTGATCATAGTTGCCTGGGAATATTCCGTGCCACCATGGACAACTCGATGACCGACTATACTAATGTCTGCGAGGTTGGCTACTACCTTAGTTTCGCCAGTGACTAAGGTATCTAACATCCGAGCAATTCCTGCCGGACGATCCTGACTAGAAAGATTAATTTCCTGTTTAATTCCCTGAGCTTTTACCGTTAAAACCGCGTAATCAGGGTTAACTGTCCAATCGATCCCCGCTGCCCAAATTGGTTGGGGAGGATGGGAGGGGAGAATATCTAAATCGTATAAACAACTTTTTTGACTGCTCGATCCCGCATTTAAGACCAGAATTTTCATAGAAAAGCTCAATTAGGAGGTGGCCTATGGCGATCATAATCAAACTCAGGTTAAGTCTAGATAAAATCGCTGACTTTTCGGGTTTTTCTTCAAGAAAATTTTATCCGGCTGTGATCACCCATCCCTGACTCGGGCAATATTACAAAACTTTATCAAAAAAAAGTCAAAATAGAGCCTCTAGGGTTATAAAATAGAAGAATACCCCTTGTGAAATTAATCCAAGAAGCTACCTCTGATGCAAGTTAAGGCCTCTATAGTGGATTTAGAGCTAGTTCTCGTCCTTTTCACCAGTGGAATGTCAACATCGCACCACGAATCTCTAGAACGGAATTTTTGCGTATTCTAGATAACCGTGATTACTAGAGGATTTCTTAAGTATGTCAGAGGTTACTGCCGTTACAGATGCCACCTTTAAAGATGAAGTTTTAGATAGTGCCGACCTTGTCCTAGTGGATTTCTGGGCTCCTTGGTGCGGCCCCTGTCGAATGGTGGCTCCCGTTGTGGGAGAAATTGCCGCACAGTTCGAAGGGCAAGTCAAGGTGGTGAAACTCAACACCGACGAAAACCCCATTATCGCTAGTCAGTATGGGATTCGCAGTATTCCCACTCTGATGATCTTCAAAGGAGGTCAAAAAGTTGATATGGTGGTCGGGGCTGTACCGAAAACCACTTTAGCTAATACCCTAAATAAACTCCTGGGAGTTAACTAGGTTTTCTGGTAACGCATACCGGGTAACTGAGTCACTAAACCCATTAATTCTAATTCCAATAAGATCCCCGCCACTTCTGAGGTGGGGATTTGCATTTTTTCAACAATAATGTCAAACAACAGGGCATCTCTGTCAAATAACTGATACACTTGTGCTAGTCTAGGTTCTAGATTGACTGGAGGAGCAGCATTAACGACCGGGGATGTCTCTGGGGGGAGTGAAGGGGAGAGATTAACCGGTGCGGATTGGTTCGTGGTGGGAATTGCCCCCAACATTTGTAGTAATTTCTCCTCAGAAACGATAATTTCTGCTCCCTGATGAATCAGCTGTAAACAACCCCTAGCGGCAGCAATATCGGGAGAATTGGGTAAAGCATAGATATCGCCGCCGAATTCGTTAGCATAACTGGCCGTAATCAGGGAGCCTGATCTTTCGGGGGCCTCGATAACAATCGTCGCGCGACTTAAACCGGCGATAATGCGATTACGACTGGGAAAATGGGCTTTATTCGGTTGAGTTGCCGCAGGATGTTCACTAATGACTAAACCCTGCTTTTGGATGTCCGCGTGTAGCTGCCGATGACGACTAGGATAAACCACATCGACCCCCGTTCCCAAGACGGCAATCGTCCTTCCCCCCGCTTTTAAACAGCTTTGGTGTGCCTCGCCATCAATTCCTTCGGCCATACCAGAAACAATAGTAAATCCCTGTTGGGCCAAAAGGGTACTTAAGCGCCGCGCCCAGCGCCGGCCGTGATCCGTGGGGTTACGAGTACCCACAATGGCGACGGTGGGGATATTTCCCTGATTTTCCTCTAAATTGACCTTTCCTTGATAGTAAAGTAAGGGGGGAGGACTGGGAATTTCCCAGAGAAAGCGGGGATATTCTGGGTCGCTAGGAGTCCAAAAAAGGGGGTTTTTCTGGATATGTTCGGCGAAAAGAGCTTCTGGGTCAATTTGCGATCGCCCCTCCCGTACCGCTACCATTGACTTTTTGCCGAATCCCGCCACTTCTGCGATCGCAGAATCGGTGGCATTCCAGGCCACAGCGACACTGCCAAAATGCTGATAGAGTCGCTTTAGGGAAATTGCCCCGACTCCAGCAATACTTGACCATGCTAACCAATAAACGCGCTCGTCTGTCAATTTGAAAAGCTCCTTAGACCAAGTAATAATTCAAGTCGGTTTTAACCGAATTCGGCCAGATGACCCTATTTATTTTAATTTTGACACTTAAAACGGACGGGGATTCTTAAGAGATGTAAATCCTGAAAGGGGTAGCCAAAAACCCGCTAGACACTCCCTCAAAACTGAGTCTGTGCTTACTTTTAACTGAAATATTCGCACTCCCATTAATATCGGCGGCCACAAGATGCTTATCCTTTATCTAAATCATCTCGGTTCTTCGGTACTTGTTATGCAATCACAAATACTGGACTTGACGCGTAAGGTTTTCAGGATAAGCAAAGAGTCCCTAGCATACTACCTGCCGAAGAACCATCATCTCGAAGAGAATTTGTCGCCATCGATGACAATCTTTCTCGTCAAGGTGAAGCACAGACTAATCGTATCATTGATCAGTTATCATCGATCAGATGTGAGTTTTCAGTTCACTGATTAGCGAAACATTCTCAATCTCAAGCCGTCCTAAAAGGACGGGGTTTTAAACCCAGTATTTTCGATGATACAGCGTACCTCACCATTAAGATAACTGTTATAGATATGGCTGGTCATAGTAAATGGGCAAATATTAAACGACAAAAAGCCCGCGTTGACGCAAAAAAAGGCAAAACTTTCACCCAGTTATCCCGGGCGATTATCGTGGCTACCCGTAACGGGGTTGCCGAGCCGGCGGGCAATTTTCAGCTACGCACGGCGATCGAAAAAGCGAAAGCAGCCGGTATTCCTCATGAAAATATCGAAAGAGCGATCGCTAAAGGGGCGGGAACTTTTGAAAATGACTCGGCTTTTGAAGAAATTCGCTACGAGGGTTATGGTCCCGGAGGGGTGGCGATCCTGATCGAAGCACTGACCGATAATCGCAATCGCACGGCAGCAGCTCTGCGGGCGGCTTTTAGCAAAAATGGCGGTAATTTAGGCGAAACGGGCTGTGTGGGCTGGATGTTTGACCATAAGGGGGTAATTCGCCTTGAGGGAACTATTGATGAGGATAAGCTTTTAGAAGCTTCCCTAGAGGGAGAAGCCCAATCCTACGAGTTTTTTGAGAGTCAGGAGGAAGGTCAAGGGGCAGAGGTGTTTACTGAGGTGTCTAACCTGGAGAGATTGAATAAGGTTCTGCAAGAAGCGGGATTTAAGCTCAAAGAAGCAGAATTACGCTGGATTCCCACTAATAACCTAGAAGTGAGCGATCGAGAGCAGGCCCGTCTTTTATTCAAGTTAATCGACACCCTAGAATCCCTCGATGATGTGCAATCGGTAACGGCTAATTTTGATTTAGTCGAGGAATTGATGCCAGTGGATGTATGATCCTAAATTACTAGGCAGTGATTAGGGTTTGCGGCAAAAAGTTTGTTGGTGGGGTTAGGAGTCAGTAGCTGGTCGTCAGGAGTCAGGAGAATTAAGAATGAATAATAATTAATTAAATGGTCTCTTGACAGATTTTATGCCATTTAATCCTTATTTTTGCCGAGGCAAAGGAAAAATATATGTAATTAATTCTGTCTGAGTCCTTATTAAATAACATTAACAGTACTGTCTTTATTACTGATAACTGATAACTGATTACTGATTACTGATAACTGATAACTGATTACTGATTACTGAAAACAACCTATGCTAGAGGCTTTACAATTTGATTTTATGCGCCATGCGATCACCGCAGGAATATTAGTTAGTATTGCCTGTGGGATTGTGGGTACTTTGGTAGTAGTTAATCGCGTGGTTTTTATCAGTGGGGGAATCGCTCACGCTGCCTATGGAGGGATAGGAATCGGTTATTTTTTTGGGATTAATCCCCTGGTGGGGGCGATATTTTTTACCTTTTTTTCGGCTTTAGGTATGGGCTTTTTACAGCGTCGCATCCGGGAGAGAGCCGATACTTTAATCGGGGTGATGTGGGCGATTGGTATGGCGATTGGGGTAATTTTTATTGATTTAACCCCCGGTTATAAAGCTGATTTAATGAGTTATCTTTTTGGTAGTATTTTAACTGTACCGAGGGATGATCTATGGATAATGGCGGCCATAGATATATTAATTATAACCTTAGTTAGTATCTTTTATAAAGAGTTGTTAGCCATATCTTTTGATGAAACCTTTGCGATTATTCGTAATATTCCGGTGGAGATAATTTATTTGGGGTTAATGGGAATAACCGCTTTAACTATTGTGGCAGTAATGCAGGTGGTAGGATTAATTATGGTGATTGCTTTATTAACTATTCCCGCCGCTATCAGTGGACAATTTGTTAAAAATATGAAGGGAATGATGATCCTAGCGATTATTTTAGGAATTGTCTTTACTTTAGTTGGTTTATGGTTATCCTATAGTTTAAATCTCACCTCAGGGGCGACAATTATTTTAGTGGCCGGATTGGGCTATTTAATCAGTCTTGCTTGCCAACCTTTCATCCTCACTATCACCAGAAAAATAGCTAATCTTTAAGGCTCTCCCGTGGTTGTGGTGATATAGCAGTTATCTTAATAGTGAGGTATGAGGTTTTGATTTTGGGGAGACAGGAGCCGGTCGTTAATACCAAATTAGGTTATACTTCATCTTTATGAGAAACGCCGTAATTTAAAGAAAAAATACCAAATCCGTTTTAATCGCAATGATGATGAAATCCCGAAAGATATACTGTGACTAGATTTATCAATAATTTTGGTCGGCGGATTTGGTAAAATCATGTAATTAATCGAGTTCATCAAACAAAAGTTCCTCTAGAATCGGTCTCATGCCGTCATCATCGGGGGAAACTAATTCAACTTTCCCTTCCGCATCACCGGCGGCTAAGAATAACAAAGGGGCAAGGGGACTGTAAATCGAGTATTTTTGGTCTTCGGAAAAGAAGCTGGCGAGAAATTGCAATTCTTCCGGCTCTGATGACGAGGAGGGTTCATCGCTATCTATTTCTAAACTGAGAACATTATCTTCTTCTAGGGGAGGCAATTCACCACTAACAGTCAAGGTGTGGGCAGTGGATTTGAGCAATAGGTCTAATTCTGCTAAAACTGCCTTAGCATCGGCGAAAATCCGCTCGATTTCCTCGCTATCTTCGATTAAGAAGGCATCAGATTCTTCTTCCTCCGATTCCTCATCCCAAGCTAGTATCATCACCGGTGTATCCACGGGGACAAGAAGCATATAGGTAAGGTCATCGGTTTCATAGGCATTCTCAATATAACAGTCTAGCGATCGACCTTGCTCATCCCAGAGGGTTATGACATCCGCTTCTTCGAGTTCGTTTTCTTGAAAATTAAATTGAGGGGACATAGGCTCTCAAACGCTAATGATTGAATCAGAATATCATGAGTTGATCCTCAATCAAACCAAGAATTCCAGTGCAAATGTTGAAAACCCTGCACATCAGTTAAATTGTATTGTAGGGGCGTGATGGTGATAAAATTCTCGCCAATAGCGCGCACATCCGTAGGCACTTGCGGGGGTAAATGGCTGTAGTCCGGTTGTTCGATATCTTCCACCACTTCCCCAATTAACCAGTAATAACTTTTACCCCTAGGATCCAGTCTTTTCTCGAAGGTTTCCTCGTAGCGTCGCAATCCCTGCCTAGTGATTTTCACTCCCTTGATTTCGGCACTACTAACCGGAGGGACGTTAACATTGAGTAAAGTGGGAATAGGAAAAGGATTAAGGGCAACTTTCCTGACTAAAGTGAGGGCAAAATCGGCGGCCGGCTGGAAATCGCAGGCTTTAAAACTAGCGAGACTAACAGCAATACTGGGAATACCTTCGATTAATCCCTCCATGGCCGCAGAAACCGTGCCAGAATAGAGGATATCGGTGCCGAGATTAGACCCGTGGTTAATGCCAGCTAAAACTAAATCGGGACGCTCTTTGAGGACGGCACTAAGGGCAAATTTCACCGAATCGGCCGGAGTTCCCGAGCAGGACCAGGCAATCACATCGGGGTGAAAAATTCCTTCCACCTGTTCGGCCCGGATGGGATGGTGTAAGGTTAAGCCATGACCAGTAGCAGAGCGCTCGCCGTCGGGACAAACTACGGTCACTTGATGACCCGCAGTAGCGAGGGTGTTGGCAAGGATGCGGACTCCTAGCGCGGAAATGCCGTCATCGTTACTGATAAGTAGTTTTAAAGAGCGATCGCTAGTCATAGGAAATTTCTGCTCTACTGCGCCGGCTAGTGGTATAATGTAATAGTATTTTATCGTGGGTACGTAGCTCAGAGGATAGAGCACCAGGTTCCGGTCCTGGGTGTCGGGGGTTCGACTCCCTCCGTACTCGTTCAGTGATCAGTCATCAGTGATCAGTTAAGTACTTAAGCAAAATTAATTACACATCTAAGCCGTCAGCTTTTTGCTGTGATCAGTAAACAGAGACATCGCCAAAATTTATAACCCAATCACAGCTTGCTTTTGTCTTGTGTACTAATAAATAGTTATAACTGCAATGTATATCTACTGATTACTGATTACTGATTTTCGATTATGTCCACCTTCTTGAGATTAATTTACGAACGCTCTCTAAACTTGAATTAAAGAACTATCGACGGTGGCTAAAAGTGTTTGCACTTCCTCATCGCTGGTTTGGGAAAAATCTTGGTACCAAAGAGAAATCGATCTCAATTCGTAGGGTTTATGTAGGCAAATTACTTGATCGACTAATTTTTCTAATTGCTCACAGACTTCCAGTGGGGCAATAGGAACAGCAATAATAATAGCAGCGGGATTTCCAGCTTTAAGGGTCAGAATCGCCGCTTTAATCGTTGCTCCCGTAGCGATACCATCATCTACTAGAATAATCGTTTTTCCCGTTAGGCTGGGAAAGGGTCGCTCACCTCGATACAAGCGATCGCGTCGCTCTAATTCGATCATTTCTTCCTTTGCTACCCGTTCCATCATCGCTTCCGATAGGTGCAAGTCCTCAACGATACTTTCATTGATTACCCGCACCCCATTCTGACCGATCGCCCCAAAAGCTAACTCTTTTCGCTCTGGCACACCTAATTTTCGCACCAAACACAGATCTAGGGGTAAATGTAACCTTTGGGCAATTTCAAAGGCGATCGGAACCCCCCCCCGGGGCAAAGCCAAAACTAGCACCCCAGCACTATTGGTATATTCTGTCAAGTAACTAGCTAATAGTCTCCCTGCTGATCGCCGATCTTTGAGCAGATAAGTCATAATGCCCTCCTGGGATCTAATCCCCGTGGGGATCCTTGCTTTCCCCTGCCTTTATTCTATATTTCTCCGCTCATCTCTAGCGGAAATGTTAAGAAATTTAGCGAAGGCTTGACATTTTTTCGACTAACCGCAGTTTTTCTAGGCCAGAGATCGGCTAAAATCTTAGGCGAGAGGGTTTTGTCAAGTTAGGTAACAAACATGAATCAAAGTTTAAGTGATGCGCTAGAGCCGATCGCCGCTGCCTTTCGCAGTCTCGGAACTCCCGAACCGATCGTTCATTGGGGACATCCAGTCATGATGGGGATTGTGGTTTTAGTTATGGGTAGTTATACTGCCTATGCCGGTTGGCAAAGCCGTTTAAGCCAAGATGGGGAAGTAGTGGCCAAAAATCGGGCTGATCACCGCAAACTCGCCCCTTGGCTGTTTTTATTTATCGTTCTCGGTTACACCGGCGGTATTTTATCCCTAGTCATGCAGAAACATCCCATCCTCGAAAGCAGCCATTTCTGGACAGGCTCGATCGCGATCGGTTTATTAGCTTTCAATGGATTATTGTCCCTCACAGGCTTCGCTGGCGAGAAAAAAGAACTCTTCCGGACTATTCACGCCTATATCGGCAGTATTGCCCTGATTTTACTGCTAGTTCACGGTGTTTTCGGTCTTCAGTTAGGATTATCTCTCTAGTTGGTTTATTTATCGAAAAAATCGGGTCGAAAACCTCGCCTTAAGGCGAAAAGTTTTTGGATCGGGGCATAAATCCCCGTTACAAAAACGGCCTCCGTTCGGCGGTTCGGCTGAGATCACGGCCGAAGCCTGCCTCCTGCCCCCTGCCTTCGTTAAGGCTTCGGGTGGGCTAATTCCCACCTGGAATTTTTCACCGCAGCAGACTGTGGCCAAGGGCAATAATTGAAGAAATTATGACTTTAAGTGCTATTGTCGGGATTCTGCG
Source organism: Microcystis wesenbergii FACHB-1317 (assembly GCF_014696875.1). Classification (GTDB taxonomy): domain Bacteria; phylum Cyanobacteriota; class Cyanobacteriia; order Cyanobacteriales; family Microcystaceae; genus Microcystis; species Microcystis wesenbergii_A. The sequence continues at coordinate 34,108 of NZ_JACJQV010000081.1, forward strand.
TTTAGAATTAACAGGTAATTCACCAAGAAGGTATCGTCACGCAACGAGGAGATAGATATTTTGAAGAAAGTAGAAGCGATTATCCGACCCTTTAAACTGGAAGAGGTGAAAATCGCCCTAGTTAACGCGGGCATTGTCGGCATGACCGTATCTGAAGTTAGAGGTTTCGGTCGTCAGAAAGGTCAACCGGAACGTTATCGCGGTTCCGAGTACACCGTCGAATTTCTCCAAAAACTCAAGATCGAGATAGTCGTCGAAGATAATCAAGTCGATATGGTCGTCGATAAGCTGATTTCTGCGGCGCGTACTGGTGAAATCGGAGACGGTAAAATCTTCATCTCCCCCGTGGGACAGATCGTCCGCATCCGTACCGGAGAAAAAGACCTGGAAGCGATTTAACCTCCAGACAAGGGATGATAGTACAATGCTGTCATCCCCCCCCATTGACAGTGTTTCCCATCAAGAATTGTAACCTAATTTGGTATCGACGAGCGACGACCAATTCCCTAAAACGAAAAATTTGTACCTCACCATTAAGATAACTACTATAATTGAATCTCTCGGCTCGGTCTGCCCCCATCACCACTCAAGACCGCTGACTGGTACAAATAATTCGACCAGATCAGATATTATCATTTCCAGTGACTAAAAAAACCTCTTGCCTAAAAGGTCACAAATATTATATAATGTTTGATCGTGGCCAAAATCGGTGTTAGGTGGTGTCCAAGGCACTGCCGATCAGAACCGCATAGGTCAATCGGTCTTCGCCGGGATACTGAAGATCAACCCTTTAAGTCCCCAAGAAACAAAGACCAGCAACAATCTAGGCAGAACCAGCAACCCTGTCTAGTCCTACTTACGAATTTAACGGGATGCCAGCTTAAATAACTCGAAAAAAGTCATTCAAGTTGGGCAGGCTGATAAAGCGGGAAAGATTTTTCTCGCTCCTATAGCCACGGCCACGTTATTTTTGATTGTCGTCTAGTAAAGATAAAGAGAACAATCCGTGTCTATCGGTATCCTCGGTACAAAACTGGGCATGACCCAAATCTTCGACAACAAAACGGGAGTCGCCATTCCCGTCACCGTCGTTCAAGCCGGTCCCTGTCCCGTCACCCAAGTCAAAACGAAAAAAACCGACGGTTATGAATCCATTCAAGTGGGATACAAAACCGTCAAAGAAAAAGCCCTCAACAAACCGCTACTCGGCCATTTAGCCAAAGCCGGTGTCTCCCCCCTGCGGCATTTAATCGAATACCGCCTCGAGGACGCATCCGCCTACACTTTAGGCCAAGAAATTACCGCCGCTATCTTCCAAGAAGGCGATTTAGTCGATGTGGCTGGAACCACCATCGGACGAGGTTTCTCTGGCTATCAAAAACGCCATAACTTCAAACGCGGTAACATGACCCACGGTTCCAAAAACCACCGTCTCCCCGGTTCCACCGGTGCCGGTACCACCCCCGGCCGCGTTTTCCCGGGTAAGAGAATGGCCGGACAATACGGATCAACCCAAGTGACCATCCGCAAACTGTCCGTAGTCAAAATCGATAGCGAACGCAACCTAATCCTGATCAAAGGAGCCGTCCCGGGCAAACCAGGAACCCTGTTAAACATCACCCCCGCCAAGAAATTTGGTAAATAGGGCAAGGAAAGATTAAAGCCATGGTTAACTACACAGTCAAAAATTGGCAAGGGGAAGAAGCGGGAACAGGCACCCTGGAACTGAAAACCGCTAAACCCGAAACCGCCAAACACCTAATTCACCGTGTCGTCGTCAGCCATCTAGCGGCGGCCCGTCAAGGTAACGCCTCCACCAAAACCCGCTCGGAAGTGCGCGGCGGTGGTCGCAAACCCTGGCGGCAAAAAGGCACCGGTCGGGCCAGAGCCGGTTCGATCCGTTCTCCCCTCTGGCGTGGTGGCGGTGTCATCTTCGGACCAAAACCGAGAGATTTTGAGGTTAAGGTCAATCGCAAAGAGAAAAGATTAGCCCTGAGAACCGCTTTGATCAGCCAGGCCGATAACTTTATCGTGGTGGAAAGCTTCGCCGAACAGTTCTCCCAACCCAAAACCAAAGAACTCACCGCTGCTTTAGGTCGCTGGGGAGCCAGTCCAGAGGAAAAAATTCTGCTGATTTTGACGGAAATTCCCGAAAATGTCTATTTATCGGGACGTAATATCTGCAATCTCAAAATTATTCGCGCCGATAGTCTCAACGTCTATGATGTCATCCTAGCCGATCGAGTTATCGCCACCGCCGCAGCCCTAGCTAAAATTGAGGAGGTCTATGGTGCTTAAAACTGAAGCCAGACAACTCGCCGATCTGATCCTAAAGCCGATCGTCACCGAGAAAGCCACCCTGCTCCTAGAACAAAATAAATACGTCTTCGATGTCGCATTGAAAGCGACTAAGCCGGAAATTCAAGCGGCGATCGAATTGTTGTTTGACGTAAAAGTAACGAAAGTGAACACCAGCCGCCCCTCTCGTCAGAAAAAACGCGTCGGCCGTTTCCTCGGTTACAAACCCCAATACAAACGCGCGATCGTGACCCTAGCAGCTGGCGACTCGATCGCCCTCTATCCCGACGTATAACCACCAAGAAACCCGATAACGGAAAACTAAACTATGGGTATTCGTTCTTTTAGACCTTTAACCCCCGGGACAAGGCAGGCGGCCATCTCCGACTTTAAGGAGATCACCAAAACCGAACCGGAAAAGTCCCTAACTCATCGCAAACACAGCAAACAAGGGCGTAATAATCGCGGTGTCGTTACCAGTCGTCACCGGGGCGGCGGCCATAAGCGCCTTTACCGGATTATCGATTTTCGTCGCGATAAACGGGATATTCCCGCCACAGTAGCGGCGATCGAGTACGATCCTAACCGTAATGCCCGCATTGCCCTGCTTTTCTACAAAGACGGGGAAAAACGCTACATCATCGCCCCCGCCGGTTTAGGCGTTGGTGATACCGTCATCGCCGGAGAAAACGCTCCCTTCGAGGTGGGTAATGCCCTACCCTTAAGTCGCATCCCCCTAGGGACAGAAGTTCATAACATCGAACTCGTTCCCGGTCGCGGTGGTCAAATGGTGCGGGCTGCCGGTGGTTTCGCCCAAGTGGTGGCGAAAGAAGGCGATTACGTTACCATCCGCCTCCCCTCCAAAGAAGTACGCATGATCCGGCGTGAATGCTACGCCACCATCGGAAAAGTCGGTAACGCCGAAGCGAGAAACATCAGTCTCGGTAAAGCCGGTCGTACCCGTCACCGCGGTCAACGCCCCCATGTTCGGGGTAGCGTCATGAACCCAGTGGATCACCCGCATGGAGGTGGAGAGGGTCGCGCTCCGATCGGACGTTCCGGCCCGATGACTCCCTGGGGTAAACCCGCCCTCGGCCGCAAAACTCGCAACAAGAAAAAACGCAGTAGCGATCTCGTCGTGCGCCGTCGTAACCAGGGTTAGAAATTATGGCTCTTCGTTACTTGGTATGGTTCGATAGGGGGGCATAAATCGAGTAAATCCTTATCTGGCAAGAGACTTAATTGATTAGTTCGCTCTAGAGCAAAAACAATTGACAAAAATCGCTAAATGCCTTTCTATATAAGGGTTCCATCCCTTATAACCCCCGTCCATTGCATAACACAAACCGAAGAGCCGAAATTATTACTTTACTTTTGACTGAAAATTATGGGTCGTTCACTGAAAAAGGGGCCATTTGTCGCCGGCCACCTGATGGAAAAAATCGAAAAACTCAACGCACAGGGCAGTAAACAAGTGATTAAAACTTGGTCCCGTGCCTCGACAATCATTCCCGATATGGTCGGTCACACGATCGCCGTTCACAACGGCAAACAGCACGTTCCCGTCTACGTTTCCGAGCAGATGGTCGGTCATAAACTCGGTGAATTCGCTCCCACCCGCACCTTCCGTGGCCACGCCAAGAGCGACAAAAAAGCAGGACGGAAATAAATCAGCCGCTACTCCCTCAGTCGTCAGCTAGATAGTCGTGATCATAAACCACCAAGACTGATAACCGATAACTGATCACTGATGACTGATAACTGATGACTGATAACTGATAACTGATAACTGATAACTGAAATGACCATCGATACCTCTAACGAAGTCAAAGCGATCGCCCGCTATATTCGGATGTCACCCCTGAAAGTCAGACGGGTACTCGATCAGATCCGCGGTCGCTCCTATCGGGAAGCCCTAATTATTCTCGAATTCATGCCCTACCGGGCCTGTGATCCCATCCTCAAAGTCCTGCGTTCCGCCGTTGCCAACGCCGAACATAACGAAGGACTCGATCCCGCCACTTTGGTAGTTAGCCAAGCCTTTGCCGATGGCGGACCGACCCTAAAACGTTTTCGACCCCGGGCTCAAGGGCGCGCCTACCAAATTCGCAAACCCACCTGTCATATCACCGTCGCCGTCGCTCCTAGCAACGAAGACTAATCACCTTAACTAAAAAAAACACAATGGGACAAAAAATCCATCCCCTCGGTTTTCGTCTCGGCGTTATCAAAGATCATAAATCTTGCTGGTATGCCGACGCAAAACGTTACCCCGAACTACTGCAAGAAGATCGCCGCATTCGTCAGTACGTCGAAAAAAACCTTGCTAATGCTGGTATCGCCGATATTCGCATCGAACGTAAGGCCGATCAAGTAGATATCTCCATCCACACCGCCCGACCCGGGGTCGTCGTCGGTCGTGGTGGCACGGGAATCGAACAGCTGCGCCTAGGTTTACAAAAAGCCCTCGGTGGCCAGCGTCAAATTCGCATTAACGTCATTGAGGTGGCTCGCGTTGATGCCGATGCCAACCTGATCGCCGAATACATCGCCCAACAACTAGAAAGACGGGTTTCCTTCCGTCGTGTTGTCCGGCAAGCCATCCAACGGGCGCAGAGGGCCGAAGTCAAAGGGATCAAAATTCAAGTTAGCGGTCGTCTCAACGGGGCGGAAATCGCTCGCACCGAATGGGTGCGGGAAGGACGAGTTCCCCTGCATACCCTGCGCGCCGATATTGATTACTCCTATAAAACCGCCAGCACCATCTACGGGATTCTAGGCGTGAAAGTTTGGATCTTTAAGGGCGAAATTATCCCCGGCCAAGAAGAAATTGCCGCCGCCGTTCCCGCTCAAGCACCGCGCCGTCAACAGCGTCGCCGTCAACAGTTTGAAGATCGCTCTAGCGAAGGCTGATCCCTAATATTTATCAGTGGTAAATAGCTCATGTTAAGTCCCAAAAGAACAAAATTCCGCAAACAACAGCGCGGACGGATGCGCGGGCTGGCCACCGGCGGAAATACGATTAATTTCGGCGATTTCGCCCTGCAAGCCACCGAACCCTGTTGGATTACTTCCCGTCAAATCGAAGCGGCCAGACGGGCAATGACTCGTTATATCCGTCGGGGTGGCAAAATCTGGATCCGCGTTTTTCCCGATAAACCCGTGACCCAACGGGCTGCAGAAACTCGGATGGGTTCCGGGAAAGGTTCCCCCGAATTCTGGGTGGCCGTGGTTAAACCGGGGTTCATTATGTTTGAGATTGCTGGGGTAGCCGAACCGGTAGCCCGGGAAGCAATGCGCCTAGCGGCTCAAAAATTACCAATTAAGACCAAATTTATCACTCGCGAGGAGGATTTTGTCTAATGGCTCTACCGAAAATCGCCGAAGTGAGGAAGATGAGCGATGAGGAAATCGCCGCTGCTATCCTCGCTGCCAAAAAGAAACTGTTTGAATTGCGTTTGCAACAGGCCACCCGCCGCTTGGAAAAAACCCACGAATTCAAACACACCCGCCACCGTCTTGGCCAATTATTGACCGTAGAACGGGAGCGCCAACTAGCCCAGTCCACCCCGGAGGCATAACCCACTATGGCAGTTAAAGAAAGAGTTGGGGTAGTAGTCAGCGATAAAATGGATAAAACCGTAGTGGTAGCCATTGAAAACCGCTCTCCTCACCCTAAATACGGCAAAATCGTCGTGAAAACCCAGAAATTTAAAGCTCACGACGCAGAAAATCAAGCCAAACAAGGCGATCGAGTTCGTATTCGTGAAACCCGCCCCCTCAGTAAAACCAAACGTTGGGAAGTGGCGGAAATATTAACCGATAATTAAATTTCACCTAGGTAAAAACCGTGATTCAACAACAAACCTACTTAAATGTCGCTGACAATAGCGGGGCGCGGAAACTAATGTGTCTGCGGGTGCTGGGAACAGGTAACTGTACCTACGGTGGCATCGGTGACAAAATTATCGCCGTGGTTAAGGACGCTATCCCCAATATGCCCGTGAAAAAATCCGATGTGGTCACTGCGGTGATTGTGCGGACCCGTCAAACCGTCCGTCGCGATAGTGGCATGAGCATCCGTTTTGATGATAACGCCGCCGTGATTATTAATAATGACGGTAATCCCAAAGGTACTAGGGTTTTTGGTCCAGTTGCCCGGGAATTGCGCGATAAAAACTACACCAAAATTGTTTCCTTAGCCCCAGAAGTTCTCTGATCAAAGTCAAAATTATCAAGGCAATCGGAGGTCAAAAAAATGAGTAATAAAAACAGTCAAACCTCACCCCAAAGGCAAAAAATGCACGTTAAAAAAGGGGATGTTGTGCAAGTAATCGCTGGTTCCGATAAGGGCAAAGTGGGCGAAATTTTACGCTCCCTACCCCAAGAAAGTACCGTGGTGGTCAAGGGAGTTAATATCCGCACCAAACATACTAAACCCCAACAGGAAGGGGAATCGGGTCAAATTGTTACCTACGAAGCACCGATTCACAGTTCCAAAGTGATGCTTTATTCCGAGAAGAAAAAAATCGCCAGTCGGGTGGGTTATACCTTTACCGAAGAGGGTCGGAAAGTGCGGATACTGAAGAAAACTGGCGAAATTATTGATTAGTTTCCCATCAATTCTAGTTCCTGACCAAGCCCAGGAAAAGTAAGCAGAAAAACTATGAGCCAAAAACTAAAAACCACCTATCAAGAAACCATTGTTCCGAAACTGAAAGAACAATTTGGTTATACCAATATCCACCAAGTACCTAAAGTTATCAAAATTACTGTTAACCGCGGTCTTGGGGAAGCTTCACAAAATGCCAAAGCTTTGGAGTCTTCCAAGGCGGAACTGTCCACCATCACCGGACAACAACCGGTAGTGACTAGAGCTAAAAAAGCGATCGCTGGCTTCAAAATTCGCGAAGGAATGCCCGTGGGTGTGATGGTGACATTGCGCGGCGATCGAATGTACGCTTTTTTAGACCGTCTAATTAATCTGGCCCTACCACGCATTCGCGACTTTCGCGGTATCAGCGGTAACAGTTTTGATGGTCGTGGTAACTACAGTTTAGGCATTCGTGAACAGTTGATCTTCCCCGAAATTGAATACGACAAAATCGATCAAATTCGTGGGATGGACATCTCAATCATCACCACCGCTAAAAACGACGAAGAAGGACGCGCCCTCCTCAAAGAGATGGGAATGCCCTTTAGATAAATCAATCAAGAGAAAAGTAAACAGTGACCAGTAAATAAGTGAACAGTGAACAGCAAACAGTAAACAGTCAAGAGTGAACAGTCAACAGTGATTGAGTGAAAAGACAGCAGGAACCTGCTATTTAATACTACTCACTTAATACTCAAATCTGATAACTGACCTACTGATAACTGATAACTGATAACTGATAACTGATAACTGACCACTGATGTTGATCCCAATTTAGGAGAAAAACAGGTAATTCATGTCTGCTAACGATACCATCTCGGATATGCTGACCCGCATCCGTAACGCTTGCGCGGTTCGGCAGACCACTACTCAAATTCCCACCACGCGGATGACGCGCAGTATTGCTCAAGTTCTCAAGGACGAAGGCTTTATTGCTGACTTTGAGGAAGTGGGTGAGGGGATTAAATCTCAATTAGTGCTTTCCCTCAAATATAAAGGCAAAAACCGTCAACCGATCATTACTACCCTCACCAGAGTCAGTAAACCGGGCCTGCGAGTTTATTCCAACAGTAAAGACTTACCGCGCGTCCTCGGTGGCATTGGCATCGCCATTGTTTCCACCTCTAAAGGCATTATGACCGATCGCGAAGCGCGTAAACAAAACGTTGGCGGCGAAGTCCTTTGCTACATCTGGTAAACAAGGATAAGCTATCAGCCGTCAGCCTGTCCAAGTTTAAACCTGATAGCTGACCCACTGATAACTCTTCCGGGATATCTGACCCACTGATAACTGATAACTGTTATGTCTCGTATTGGCAAACGCCCGATTCCTATTCCCAATAAAGTCACCGTCGATATCGATGGTGCTACCGTGACGGTGAAAGGACCCAAAGGAACTCTCCAGAGAACCCTACCCACCGCCGTCACCATCAATAAAGATGGCGAAACCATCCTCGTTACCCGTCAAGACGATTCCCGTACCGCCAGAGAACGCCACGGACTCTGTAGAACTCTAGTAGCCAACATGGTGGAAGGAGTCGCTACTGGCTTTCAAAAACGCCTCGATATCCAAGGGGTGGGCTACCGCGCCCAGGCGCAGGGTAGTAAATTAGTTCTTAATGTTGGTTACAGTAAACCCGTGGAAATGGAGATGCCCGATGGTGTTTCCGTCGCCGTAGAAAACAACACCCAAGTTATCGTCAGTGGCATCGACAAAGAAGCGGTCGGTAACATTGCCGCTAAAATCCGCGAAGTTCGTCCCCCCGAACCTTATAAAGGCAAAGGGATTCGCTATCTTGGTGAAGTCGTCCGTCGCAAAGTTGGTAAAGCTGGCGGTAAAGGTGCTAAAGGCGGTAAAGGAGGTAAAAAATAAACCATGAAACTTAGTCGCAAAGAATCAGTCCGTCGTCGTCACCAGCGTGTGCGTCGCAAACTTAGTGGCACTGCTGAACGGCCCCGTTTATCCGTATTTCGTTCTAATAACCACATCTACGCCCAAATTATCGACGACGTGGCCCAACATACCCTCGCGGCCGCTTCTACCCTAGAGGCCACCTTGCGCGGGGAATTAGAGTCCACCGCTACCCAAGAAGCCTCGGCTGCCGTGGGTAAACTGGTGGCCCAACGGGCCCTAGAAAGAGGCATCGAACAAGTGGTTTTTGATCGCGGTGGCAATCTCTATCACGGTCGCGTCAAAGCCTTAGCAGAAGCGGCTCGGTCAGCCGGCTTAAACTTCTAAAATATCCTTTCAACACTGATAAAACTATGGCAAAACGTCGCAAAGGCAACCGCGAAAAAGAAAAAGAAACCACTTGGCAAGAGCGGGTCATCCAGATCCGCCGGGTTAGTAAAGTGGTTAAGGGTGGTAAAAAACTCAGCTTCCGGGCTATCGTCGTGGTCGGTAATGAAAACGGCCAGGTGGGAGTGGGAGTCGGCAAAGCAGGAGACGTTATCGGGGCCGTCCGTAAAGGTGTGGCCGATGGCAAAAAACAACTAATTGAAGTCTCCTTAACTAAGGCTAGTTCTATCACTCACCTCACCCGGGGCGCTTCCGGGGGCGCTCAAGTGATTATGCGTCCAGCTGCTCCGGGGACTGGGGTTATTGCCGGGGGTGCTGTCCGTACCGTTTTGGAATTAGCTGGGGTGAAAAATATCCTCGCTAAACAACTCGGTAGCGATAACCCGCTCAATAACGCTAGAGCCGCTGTTAACGCCCTGGAAACTCTCCGCACTTTCTCGGAAGTGGCCAAGGATCGAGGCGTATCCGTAGAACATTTGTACACATAAAGAAATCACCATGAAACTCCACGAAATCGCCCCCCAACCGGGGTCCACTAAACGCCGTCGTCGTGTGGGACGGGGTATCTCGGCCGGCCAGGGTGCTAGTTGCGGTCTGGGAATGCGCGGACAAAAATCTCGCTCTGGGACAGGGACTCGCCCTGGTTTTGAGGGGGGACAAATGCCCCTCTATCGTCGGGTGCCGAAATTAAAGCATTTTCCTTTGGTTAACCCCCGTCAATACACAATCGTTAATCTGAAAAAATTAGCTTCTTTACCCGCTAATACGGAAGTTACCCTGGAAAGTCTCCTAAAAGCTAAAATTCTCACCAGTAACGACGGCCCTTTAAAAGTTTTGGGTGATGGTGAAATTACCGTTCCCCTCAAGGTGAAGGCCGCTGCTTTTAGCAATAGTGCTAAAGAGAAAATTACCGCCGCTCAAGGTACTTGGGAAGAGATATAAATTTCCCCAGGAGATTACAAGAAGCAGGCGGGGAACGGGCAGCAGCGAGTTTTTTGCTGTGTGCAGTAAACAGTAATCAGTGAACTGAAAACTCACATCTGATGACTGATAACTGATAACTGATCACTGATAACTGAAGACTGGATTGCTATATCATAAGAAAGACAGGGGAAATCTTAAAAAAATCGAGAAAGTTTTCCCCCTCGATTACTTTTTCCCATAAAAAAACTGCACTAGAGGTAACTGTTAATGGTCGTCAGTCGTGATAAGGCTCCCACGGCACAGGAAACGTTTATGCAAATGGCACAGGCGGCCGGTTTACGCGGTCGCTTGTTGATTACATTGGGTTTACTGATTCTGCTCCGTTTTGGGATGTTTGTACCGATACCCGGTTTAGATCGGGCAAGATTAGCAGAAATTATTCAAGGTAACGCCGCTTTGGGAATCCTTGACCTGTTCACCGGGGGAGGATTATCGACGTTGGGGATTTTTGCCCTCGGCATTCTTCCCTATATCAACGCCTCAATTATCGTGCAACTGCTCACCGCTGCCCTTCCTTCTTTGGAAGATTTACAGAAAAATGAAGGAGAGGCAGGACGGCGAAAAATTGCCCAAATTACCCGTTATGTTGCCTTTGGTTGGGCAATTATTCAAAGTATCGGTATTACTCTCGGTTTATTGGTGGCTAACGGCGTTGTGGCCGGAACTTTACCCTCGATCGCCGCTACGGTTCTCGCTTTAGTGGCCGGTTCTATGTTCGTGATGTGGATTTCGGAACTGATCACAGAACGCGGTCTGGGAAATGGAGCATCTTTGCTGATTTTTGTCAACATTGTTGCCGTTTTACCGAAAACCCTCGGTGATACGATTACTTTTGCTCAACAGGGTGGCCGACAAGCGATCGCTCAAGTGGTGATTCTCTTGCTGGTTTTCTTGGTGATGATTATCGGCATTGTTTTTGTTCAGGAGGGAACCCGTCGGATTCCGATTGTTTCTGCCCGTCGTCAGGTGGGTCGTCGTCTCTATCGGGAAAGAACCAGTTATCTACCCCTACGACTCAATCAAGGGGGCGTGATGCCGATTATTTTCGCCTCGGCAGTGTTGGTCTTACCTTTCCAATTGGTGCAAGCTTTACCTACGGATAACCCCGTCGGTCAGGTTTTAGTTCAGTTGGTTAATGCCCTGCGTCCCGATAGTTGGGGTTATGTGGCTTTTTATAGCTTACTAATTCTCGGTTTTAGTTTCTTCTACGCTTCCCTGATCGTTAATCCCAAGGATATGTCCCAAAACCTGAAAAAAATGGGAACCAGTATTCCGGGGATTCGTCCCGGGACCGCTACTACTAATTATCTGGAAGGGGTGCTGAATCGTCTCACCGTTTTGGGCGCTCTCTTTTTAAGTTTGGTGGCTACCGTGCCGACTTTGGTAGAAAGCGCCACCGGTGTCACCACTTTTCGCGGTTTGGGGGCAACTTCCCTGTTAATTCTGGTGGGGGTGGCGATCGATACGGCGAAACAAATTCAAACCTATGTCATGTCTCAACGCTATGAGGACATGATTAAAAAGTAGTTAGATAGTCAGCCAGTGACCTTTTAGCGGTTACTGGTTATTTTTACCCTTAAAACCCTATATTTAATCCATGAGCAAACGGATCGGTGTGATATTTTTGGGACCGCCCGGATCGGGAAAAGGGACCCAAGCGGCAAAATTAGCGGAATCTCTGACGATTCCCCATATTTCTACTGGTGAAATTTTACGTCAAGCAATTACAGAGAAGACAGAACTTGGTCAGCAAGCACAAGCTTATGTGGAAAAGGGGGAATTAGTCCCCGATGAGTTGTTATTGGGTTTAATTCAGGAACGTTTAAAACAGCCTGACAGTGCTAAGGGTTGGATTCTTGATGGTTTTCCCCGCACGGTGGCACAGGCGAGCTTTTTAGACGCATTACTGGAAGAATTGGCCGATAGTTACACATTTGTGCTTAATTTGGCTGTACCAGATACGGTCTTAATTGAGCGTCTTATGCAACGGGGTCGTCAAGATGATACTCAAGAAACGATCGCCCGTCGCCTACAGGTTTATATCGACCAAACTGCCCCCGTTTTAGATTATTACGGTCAAAAAGGGACTCTTAACCATATCGACGGTAATCAACCGATGGACGCGGTTACTGCCGCTCTAACAGCAGTTGTCACTCCTGGGTAAAGTTTCCCTCATTCAGTCATCAGTGATCAGTCATCAGTGATCAGTAGGTTGGGTTGAAGCATGAAACCCAACGCCCGATTATGTTACGCTACCGCTAACCCATCCTACAAATAATTGTGCCTCCCTACTTATACTAAATCCGGTTATTAAAAACTGATTATTTATTCCCTCTTTTGCCTCTTGCATGAGTGCCTGAGTAGAAAACGGGTTTCTCGGAGAAACCCGTTTTCTGTGCGTTACTCAACGGATTTAGTATTATAAGTTTTTTATATCAAACAAGCTTTAATAGTTAAGCATATTAAAATTTACATTTCGCAATATTTATCTTTTCTTAAGGATTTATTGAAAAAAATTCTCATTTGTTTACGAGTTTGCAATACTTCCAGCGATTATGGTATAATTTCGCAGTATGAAATGATGGGATGTTCTGTGCTTTTTAGGGTTTTAGCTATCTGTTGATCCTGAAAACCCTTGCTAAATCTACACTCACCTATTCAGCAACAGCAACAACTGGCAGTTAAAGAGCCTTTTTTAAGCCAACCCGTTGATCAATTAATTGTGTAGTTTTGTTGCAAAGAGAAAGTTTTTTTGACAAAAAGAACAAAGTGTGCTGCCACTGGATTTAAAATAAACTCAATTGTCCTTCTTGTTTTAAGCGCCAGTTATCATCACCAACTCTCTGGGCAATATCTTCGAGGACGCTTAGAATCGTCTGATTTTCGGGAGTTGTGCCATTTTTTAACAGAGGTAATATATTAAAAACAATATCATCAAAACTAGAGCTTTTATTATCTCTTTCCATCCTTCTCAAATAGCTAATCAAATAGTATTTAATTCTCAATTTAACATCGATTTTTGACTTAAACTTACTGTCTTTTTTGATGGTATATAATTCAGTCTTTTCCTCATAATCAAAATTATCTAACAAAATTGGAGTCAAGTCTGAATACTCCTTTGCTAGTAAATCTAAAAACCCTAATTCCAAACCTTTAATAATCAATTCATCGTTAATTTGTTCTAGGGTTGCCCCATCATTTTTAGCAATAATTCCTTCAACAGTTTGCATGACAATCTCGGTTATATCCATGCCTAAGTTAGCTTTCATTACTGCTTTAGGAGTGGGAACTTTCCGAAAATTAATAATTAACTGTCCTGATAAAACTGTAAAGGGATTTTGCCGCTTTTTAAAGCTAGTTTGGCCATTTTTTTGTGGCACTGCTCCCACATACTCAAATCCGCAACTTTCTGCGGTATCTAAAATTAAATGCCAAAACTCAGGATCTTTGTGAGCAAAGACAAAGGATAACCATCGCTCAAATTTCAAAACCCGATACATTTCTCGAATACTTTGGGCAATTAATTGATTATATTCCTGTTTACTTTTTTGGATTGTTCCACCTTCAATAGCTTCTAATTGATAGTCTTTTTCTGTCACTTCTAAATCTAACCAAGCATTCCACATTATTGATAAATCTAAGTAGGTAATTTTCTTTCCGTAGGGAGGATCGGTATAAATATAATCAACGCTTTCATTTTCAATAAAACTTAAGTCTGTCGCTGTTCCTTTAACAATTTTAGCCCGGTTGATGGTGTTTTTATTAATAAAATAATTCATCTCCTTTTTAGCGGCAACTATCTTTTTTAGTCTCAATTCAAAGTAAGTGAAAATATCAATTTCTACAGGTTGAGGTGCTATGCGATAACGGTAATATTGAAAAACTGAAGCATTTCCCTGTCCAGTTGCAGGTCTTTGATTAGAACTCTTGCAAATTAATTATATGTTATAATGATGGGTTAACTAATTTTTTGGGGAAAATTAGTTAATCAGTACATTTGTCCTGAATGAAAACTTGAAGTTTAACTTTTAACTCAAAACTCTTTAGAGCTGCTTTAATTTGGTTATCAAAACCTCTTTATTTAAGCGGCACAAACTATCTCAATTATAAAA
>NZ_JACJQV010000082.1 GCF_014696875.1 Microcystis wesenbergii FACHB-1317
ATCCCTGTTTTATCCGTGATGTGGATAAACTTTTTGTCTTCTGTTAGTTTCCAACCAGAAGTTTTGTACTCGACAGACCTTGAAAACTTTTTGAATTTGGGATAGCCTTTTTTCGCCAAACCCTTCTTGCTCCGTCCGCTCGCCGAATTCGATTCGGCGCGGGCGGTGCGCTTTTTACAGTTATCATAAAAACGGGATATAGAGAACCAAGCTCTTTGGGCACTTGCTTGACGAGCCATAGAGTTGAGTTTACCAACAAAAGAAAATTCAGGACTATTAGATAATTCGGTAGTTAGCCTACACAAAGTACCATAGTTAACCTGATCTTCTTTGGTAGAGTCCATCCAAAATCTTAAACATTTATTCCTGACGAACTGTCCCACCCTGATAGCCTCTTGAATGGCTATCTCTTGGTGTGAATTGGTTTTTAACTTAAACTCTATGACTCGCATTGACTCGACCTCTCAATGTGTTATGCTTATAATCTAGCAACTCATCGTACAAGGTGTCAAGGCGATGTCAGCTTTTCATCTCCGAGGTAAAACCGAGGGTTCCTTCAAGCTGACATTTTAGGTAAAAAGTTTTTTTTTTAGAAAGCTAAGGGGATCAGATAACTATGAGCCAGATCACAAACACGGATAAGAGTCTTGAGGCGATGAAAAAGTTTGCCGAACAGTACGCTAAAGGTACAAATACTTACTTCTGTAGCGATCTCTCGGTGACAGCCGTAGTAATTGAGGGATTAGCGCGTCATAAGGACGAATTAGGCGCTCCTTTATGTCCCTGTCGTCACTACGAAGACAAAGAAGCGGAGGTAAAAAATACTTTCTGGAATTGTCCCTGTGTACCGATGCGGGAACGGAAAGAATGTCACTGTATGCTATTTATTACCCCCGATAACGAGTTTGCTGGGGAAGAACAGATAATTTCCCTCGACTATATCCAAGAAGTCCGCGAATCGATGAAGGGGCATTAGTTTAGGGTAATGACAGCCACCGCTTTTGGCCAAGGAATCGACGAATTTAATCGCCAGCAATTCTATGCTTGTCATGATACCCTAGAGGCTTTGTGGATGGAGTCCACAGAGCCTGAAAAAACCTTTTATCAAGGCATTTTGCAGATTGCTGTCGCTTGTTACCATCTGGAAAATAATAACTGGCGCGGGGCGGTAATTCTTTTGGGAGAAGGGGTTAGACGTTTGCAACACTATCAACCCGATTACGAGGGGATCAACGTGACGCACTTGGTGGGGGAGAGTTTGGATCTATTAAACTTTTTACAGAATCTCGATCCCCAAGCTTTACCGGCAGTGCTAGAAGCGATGAAAAGCAATCAGGAACATCCTCATCCCCACCTCGATCGATCTATCTGTTCTCTGCCGAAAATCCTCAAAAGTCATCCCGTTCTCTAAAAAGCTAGATTAGTTAGTCAATACAATTACGTCTATAGGTGAGATTTCTATGAGAGCAAGATACGCAAAAATCAGAGGATGGCTAGTTTCCCTCGTTTCTGCTGGCTTAATCATGGGATTGGGCAATTCTCCCCTAGTCAAAGCACAGCAGAACATTGTACCAGGTAATGCCATGACAGTGCGATCGGATATTCAGGAGGCGAACTCAAAAACGGGGGTAATTACTGCTCGGGGTAACGTACAAGTGTTCTATCCCGCTCGCAAAATGCAGGCCACTTCCGCCCAAGCTCAGTATTTTAGCCGCGAACGTCGTTTAGTGATGACGGGTAACGTTTACGTTTTGCAGGAAGGCAACAGTATCCGCGCCGAAACGATGACTTATCTAGTCGATGAGGGCAGATTTATCGCTACTCCCCAAACCAGTCAGCAGGTGGAGTCAATTTATTTAGTCAAAGATAACGAAACATCTCCCCAACCGGCAGCTTCCCCGACACCCGCACCCATACCTTCCCCTTCCCTCCCGGCTGCCCCAATTATTAATCCGCAGTGATAGTCAGGAGTCAGGAATCAGGAGACAGGAGGAGATAGGGTGATAGGGTTTTGGGGTGATAGGGTGATGAGACAGCTTCCCCACTTCCCCACTTCCCCACTTCCCCACTTCCCCACACCCCACACCCCACACCCTACACCCCACTTCCCCACTTCCTAATTCATAATTCATAATTCATAATTCCCAACACCGGATAAAGATGACTTTAGTATTAGAAAATATCCATAAATCCTACGGTAAAAGGCTCGTGGTTAACCGAGTGAGTATTACGGTTGCCCCGGGGGAAATTGTCGGGTTATTGGGACCAAATGGTGCGGGGAAAACCACAACTTTTTATATCGCCACGGGATTAATTAAACCGAATCTGGGGCGCGTTTGGCTCGATCAAAAAGAAATTACTAAATTACCCCTTAATCAGAGGGCGCGTCTGGGTATTGGCTATCTGACACAGCAGGCCAGTATTTTTCGTTATTTAACTGTAGTAGAAAATATTCAGTTAGCCCTAGAACAGTCGGGAGTTCCCTTTTCCCAACGGGCAAATCGTCTCTATGATTTATTAAAAGAATTTCGCCTCGATAAGATTGTTGGCACTAAAGGCGCTTACGTTTCTGGAGGAGAAAGAAGAAGGACGGAATTAGCTCGCGCTTTAGCGGTGGGAGTCAACGGACCAAGATTTTTGTTATTAGATGAACCCTTCGCTGGGGTGGATCCGATCGCTGTATCTGAGATTCAAGCGATGATCGCTGGTTTAAGGGATCGTCAGATGGGAATTTTAATTACCGATCACAATGTGCGAGAAACTTTGGCTATCACTAATCGGGCTTATATTATGCGCGAAGGGCAGATTTTAGCGGCGGGAAGTGGCGAAGAACTGTATAATAATCCTCTGGTGCGTCAGTATTATTTGGGTGATAATTTCTTAAGATAATTGTTATTAATAAAAATCGCTGTATTATATCATGAAAGTTAGCAATTGGCAAGGAAATTTAAGTAGAATACCCGGATTTACCATCTTAGACCGCTATATTTTTGTCGAGTTATTATTACCCTTTCTATTTGGGATGGGTTTATTCACTTCTTTGGGAGTGGCGATCGGCACTTTATTTGATTTAGTGCGACGGATTACTGAGTCGGGTTTACCTTTTACTTTGGCCTTAAAAATTCTCTTATTAAAAATGCCAGAGTTTATCGTTTTAGCCTTTCCCATGTCGATACTTTTAGCAGCTTTAATGGCCTACAGTCGTTTAGCCAGTGATAGCGAATTAATTGCTTTTAAAAGTATTGGAATTAGTGTTTATCGCCTAATAATTCCCGCCATTGTGCTAAGTTTAATAGTGACAGGATTAACCTACATTTTTAATGATTATGTGGCTCCAGCTGCCAGTTATGAAGCTAATGCTACCATGACGAAAGCCCTGCGACCAAATCGCAAATCTTTTATTGAAGATAATATTATTTATCCTGAATACGGCAAAGTGCGGCCAGCGGATGGAGGGGAAGCGCAAACGGTATTAAGAAGGTTATTTTATGCCGAAAGATTTAACGGTCAAGAAATGTTAGGTTTAACCATTCTCGATCGCACCCAACCGGAAGTTAATCAAATTATTACCTCAGAATCAGCTTCTTGGAATATTGAAAAAAATATTTGGGATTTTTATAACGGCACAATTTATCTAATTGATCCTAATGGTTCCTATCGTAATATTGTCCGCTTTCAACATCAACAATTAGCCCTACCGCGTACCCCTTTAGATTTAGCTTTTCGAGGCCGAGATGGTTCAGAAATGACCCTCAGACAAGCGCGGGAATACTTAGAAATACTGCAATTAAGCGGCAATCCCACCAAAATTAGAAAACTACAGGTTCAAATCGAGCAGAAAATATCTTTACCCTTTGTTTGTTTAGTTTTTGGCATGATTGGGGCGGCCTTGGGATTACGTCCCCAAAATTCTAACAAAGCCACCAGTTTCGGTATTTGTATTGTCCTAATTTTCTCCTATTATCTCCTATCTTTTGTCACCAGTTCCTTAGGTATTGGCGGAGTTTTAACCCCCTTGATGGCCGCTTGGTTGCCCAATATTTTAGGATTAACTGCTGGAGGAATTTTGTTACTTCAATCAGCTAAGTAATTCAGGGTTAGCGGTGGGAATAAAAATTGATAATCATCAAATTTCTAAAGCTAATTTATACAAACGACTGCGGGATAAATTAGTAACTTGTGCTAATTGTCTGCTGGCTTGCGATCGATTAACTCCTCCTTCGATAATTTGTTTTAATTCCCGTTTTAATTCCTCGTCGGATAATTGGATATTATCGGCCTGCTCGTTGCCCATAACTACGAGCGTAAATTCTCCTTTAGGAGTTTTATTCTCCCGATATAAATTAATCGCCTCGGCGATAGTTCCTCGCCAAATTTCTTCGTAAAGCTTGGTTAATTCCCGACCTAAAACTATCTTTCTTGTTGATCCGAAAGTTGCCAGCAAATCCTCTAAAGTCTTAATAAGTTTGTGAGGAGCTTCATAAAAAACCATCGTTCTTGTTTCGGTTTTTAAACTCTCTAAGCGCTCTTGTCTCAGCTTTGCCTTACCCGGAAGAAATCCTTCAAAACAGAATCTTTCCGTGGGTAATCCCGACACCGCTAAAGCAGTAATTACCGCCGTTACTCCGGGGATGGGAACCACTTCGATATTAGCTTCTATACAAGCTTTAATTAACTCATAACCCGGGTCAGAAATCCCCGGCATTCCCGCATCAGTAACCAAGGCGATATCCTGACCTTGGCTGAGAATATTTAATAACTCATCGAGACGGGAAAGGCGATTATGTTCATGGTAACTAATTTGAGGGGTTGAAATATCAAAATGCTGTAATAATTTGCCGGTGTGTCTGGTATCTTCGGCGGCAATTAGAGAGACTTTTTTGAGAGTTGCCAGGGATCGGAAAGTCAGATCGTCTAAATTACCGATCGGCGTTCCCACCACATATAATTTACCGAGATTATTCATAAATTGGCTAAAAATAGGCTATTTACTCGTATTTTCAGTGATCAGTAAACAGTAATCAGTAAACTAAAAACTCGGCTCTCCCAGGTTTGGTGGGTAAAATGTATTCTAAGATACAGTCTTGGGGCAGTGAGTGGAACGAACCACAGAGACACAAAGGACACAAAGATCGATCAATCCTCTGTAAGTTAAACTTATCACACAGAACCTAGAAGAGCCAAAACTCACATCTGCTCACCGCTCACTGATAACTGATCACTGATAACTGATAACTGATAACTGATAACTGAAGACTGATCACTTTTCTCTGTTCAGGGATCACTCAAATAGGGTAAAGTAGGTCAAGGTATGCTCACCCCTGTTATTGAATTAATCTAGTCTAAGGAGAACGTCTTAGTAATGTTAACCCTAAAAATCGCCGTTTATATCGTTGTTTCCTTCTTTGTCTTACTTTTTATCTTTGGCTTCCTTTCTGGCGATCCTACCCGTAACCCCGGACGCAAAGACTTTGAGTAGAAGACAATTAACAAACCGGTTCTAGGGTAAAGGCACAGGGAACAAGTTATTAAACTTTCCCTGTCTCCCTAGAAATAATGATCATGGTAGTATCATCGGAAATTTTGGGTCTGAAACCCCGCCGTTCTAGGTTGGCTTTACGTTAGAATTAAAAGGCCAGTCTCGAAAACCAAGTGGACGGCGCAGCACCTTGAAAACTCGGCTTAGGGGGTTCCGACCAGAAAAGCTTGGCCGGGTAAAAAGTCGCGCGCAACAAGTACAAGAAGCTATAGGCGGTCAACGTACCGTGGGACACACGGAATCGGGCTTCTGAAATGGGGCGAAAGTCTGTGGACTCTGTGTAAGACAGTACATGGTTTTTTAACTGTGGTATGCGACGGTGGTGGAAGCAGAAACTTAAATCGTGAGGTTTAGGAATCGCCGCACTTTTAGGGCGGCGAGGATGTCAATGAGGTTCGCTCGTCCTCTATTTTGATCGCCGACTCGTGCAGTCATGTCTTTTTTTCTCTTAGCTGTTGAACCACCTGCCCTAATTAACACTGTAGCTGAACCGGAAACGGAGGAACGCCAAGTTGCTGAAAATAGTCCCACGTCTTTAGTTCCCCTCCCTGTCACCCCAGCACCTCTAGAGGCAAAAAAGCCTTCAGAAGAGAGCGTTTCTATTCCCCTCACCGTCACTCCACCCCCGGAAACCGTCGAGGTAAAACCCTTGGTTCCCGATGAGGGTATTCCCCTAAAACCTTTACCTAGCAGTGCGGGTGATGCGGCAGCTTTAGGAAAACCCCTTTCTATTCAGAAGTCTCCACCCCCCGCAGCCGTTGGTGTCACCATTCATCCCGAAACCGAGATAGTTTCAGGATTAAATCAAAAAGCTCTTAACCAGAAAAATGGCTCAACTCGGCTATTAGTGCGGAAAAAAGGCGAAAAAACCAGCCAAGAATACTTGATTTCCCTCAATAACAGCCTAGCTCAGACCGCTAATCCAGAAGGGGAAAAGCCCCTAGAATTAGTGGCCGATGAGCAGGAATTTGACCAAAATCGGCAGATTATCACCGCTAGAGGTAATGTCACCCTGCGTTTTGCCCAAAGTGTACTAACAGCCGATCGCTTACAGATTAATCTTCCCGAAAAGTTAGCGGTAGCGGAGGGCCAAGTGATCCTAACCCGGGGAGATCAAATCCTGCGCGGCGATCGCTTTGAATATTATTTCGTCCAGGATAGCGGTGTGGTATTTAATGCTAATGGGGAGATTTTTCAACCCAGCACCGCTAGGGATTTAGGGCAAACGCTGCCCACCGATGTGGGTGCGGGGGCCAGCAGTTCTTTTGGAACCCTAACCGATCGTTTGGCATTAAATCAACCCTTGCAGAGAATCACGACGGGAGAGGGTTTTCAATTTGTCGTCGGGGGACAGGATCCCAGTCGGCGCGATCGACAGAATATCAGTAGTCCATCGGGGGGAACGATTAATCGTGTCCGTTTTCAGGCCGAGCGCTTGAATTTTGATGGTAAGGTGTGGAATGCCACTAATGTGCGTCTGACGAATGACCCGTTTTCCCCCCCTGAATTGGAAGTTCGGGCCAATTCCGCCACTTTTCGCAGTACCGGCCCCTTTACCGATGAGTTGCGGATGAGTAATTCCCAGTTGGTTTTCGATCAACGGGTAGTGGCACCCACTTTTATTAATAGTCTTACGTTCGATCGCCGTCGTCGTCGTCCTTTTTTAATTGCTCCGGGCTATGATGGGGAGGATCGAGGCGGATTTTTCGTAGAAAGTCCCCTAACTTTAGTGGAGACACCGAAGACTCTTTTTGAGTTGACACCGCAATATTTAATTCAAAAAGTCCTTAATCCCGATGCTTTCCCCTCAGCTAACCCCGGAGGTGGGGAAGTTTCGGCCCTTAGTCCGAAAGCTTTTGGTTTATTGGGGAATTTTGCCACTAATTTTGGTGAGCGCTCGTTTTTTCAAGCAACAGCTTCTTTTTCTAATTTAGATTTGGAACAGATCGAAAATAGTGTTCGTTCTAAGATTCGCTTTCAACAGACGATCGGACAGTTGCAGGATCCCTATCTGCTCAATGTGGAGTACAATTATCGCGAGCGTCTCTTTAACGGTTCTTTGGGTTTTCAGACGGTTAATAGCAGTTTTGGGGCAATTTTGACCTCACCGGTGATTGTCGTCCCGAATACGGATATTAGACTCAGTTATCAAGCTTCTGTTCAGAATATCAACGCACCCACCGATCGCAGTAATCTCTTACCGGCCAATGCAACGGATAATGTTACTAATTTAAGCCGTTTTCAGGGTGCTGTCTCCCTCAATCGCAGTTTTTTACTCTGGTCTGCCCTTACTTTACCACCGACCCCCGACCAAGGTTTAAGATTTTCTCCTCTTCCTGTTCAACCCTATATTGCTCTTGTCACTGGTGTCACCGGTGTCACCAGTTATTACACTAATGGGGAGACGCAAAATTCCGTTACGGGAACCGTGGGATTATTGGGACAGTTTGGGCGTTTTTCCCGCAATTTTCTCGACTATACCGGGTTTAATATCAGTTTTAGTCAGGGTTTAGTCAACGGACAATCACCCTTTTTCTTCGATCGCTTTGTTGATCAACAAACAATGTCCTATGGTATAACTCAACAGGTATATGGTCCGATCCGTGTGGGTTTCCAGAGTATTTATAGTATCGATCAAGCGAAGGAAATCAGTACAGAATATTTTCTCGAATGGAGTCGTCGCACCTATAGTTTAATTTTGCGCTATAACCCCGTGCTGCAGTTGGGAATACTCAACATTCGCGTGTCGGATTTCAACTGGACAGGCAATCCCGGCTATTTTGAGGGCAGCGATGTCCGTCCAGTGGTGGATGGAGTAACCCGTTAAGACTACATGGGAATGATGAATTATGAATGATGAATTATGAAGTGGGATGTGGGGTTTTAGGGATTTTCAGATCGGGATTACCTCTCATTGAGACTCCCTTGACTAACTTCTATCCTCTCTTCAACGTGACAGAAAAGCTCCTAAAATTTTCATGGTGTTGCTCGTTTCATAATTCAACCCTTCTACTCCCTTAATATTTGTTTGTTCATAAAGTCTAGGAGAGCGTAAAGTGTTCTGACACTCTCCTGTTTTTAGGTTCCAAAGTTTAATCGTCTCGTCTTCACCTGCGCTGGCCAATGTCTTACCGTTGGGACTAAAACAGACTGATCTGACACTTTTAGTATGTTCACGCAGGAGTTGATGAAGTTGACCTGTTTCAACATCCCAAATTCGGATTGTTGCGTCATCCCCCCACTTGCTAGTAACTTCCCATCGGGACTAAAAGCTACTGACCATACCCAAGACTTATGACCTTCAAAACTATTAATTAATCTACCATCTTTGACTTGCCAAACTTTGACCGTTTGATCATCACTTGAACTGGCTAATAGCTGACCGTCAGGACTAAAGACAACAGACCAAATTCTTCCTTGATGACCTTTAAAAGTCCGCAAAGATTGAGTCATATCATCTTCAATAGACCAGAGTTTAATAGTTCGATCTTCACTACCAGTTGCTATTAATTTTCCATCAAGACTAAAATTTACTGATAATACCCAGGCCTGATGTTCCTCAAAAGTTTTGAGACAAAATCCTCTCGGAACTGACCAAAGCTTAACAGAATTATCTCCACTACCACTCACCAATATTTGACTATTAGGACTAAAAGCGATCGCCCATACGCGCTTTTGATGTTCTGGGGAAAAAGTGTACTTTTCATCTGTCTTAATATCCCAAAGTTTGATGGTGTTATCGTGACTGGTACTAGCAATCAGTTGACCATTCGGACTAACCGCGACTTGATGCAATAAAACCCAATAATCTTTTTCTTGTAAAATTTTAATTACTTTGCCACTTTCCCCTGACCATAATCTAATCGTTTGATCTCCACTTCCACTTATCAATGTTTTTCCATCGGGACTAAAAGCTACTGAACAGATCCAGTCAGTATGACCATTAATCTGTTGAAGACATTTATGGTTTTTGATAGACCATAATCGGATCGAACGATCTATAGAACCACTCAAAATATATTGACTATCGGTGCTGAAAGTAATTGATGATAATCGATTGCCATATCCCCTAAAACATTGAAGACATTCTCTGGTTTTTACTGACCATAACCGCAGTGTAAAATCTTCACTCCCACTGGCTATATATTGACCGTCCGGACTAAAAGCAACTGACCAAATCCAGCTTTCGTGTCCTGTTAAAGTATCAATATTTTGATATTCTCCTTCTATAAGAGACCATATTTTGATGGTTTTATCGCCACTTCCACTGGCTAGAAGTTGACCATCGGAACTAAAGGCAACTTGCCAAACCCAATCTTGGTGTCCTGTAAGAGTATGGAGACATTTTCCTGTGTCAACTGACCATATTTTGATAGTTTTATCAGCGCTCCCACTGGCTAAAAGTTGACCATTTGGACTAAAGGTAACACCACCTACTCGTTCTTGATGTCCTTCAAGGGTGTGGAGACATTCTCCTGTTTCAACTGACCATATTTTAATAGTTTTGTCCTCACTTCCTGTGGCTAAAAACTGACTATCAGCACTAAAAGTAACGGCTCTAATAGGAGCATAATGTTTTTGAGAAGGGTGGGGCAAAGAATGACAATTTATAGATAGATCTGTTGTAATAGACCAAATTTTAACAATTCCGTCTTGTCCCCCACTCGCTAGTAACTGTCCCTCGGAATTTAAGGCTACTGACCACACCCAGCTTCCGTGAGCAGGAAAACTTTTGCTTAATTCTAATTTTCCGTCTTGTTTGACTTTCCAGAGGTAAATCATCCCATGACTGTCACCAGTTGCTAAAAGCTCTTCTCTTGGAAAAGAGTGATTAAACTGACTGCAAGAAATTGATAAAATACTGCCACAAGTTTGAGGGAAAATACAGTCAAAAAACTGCGAATAGGAAAAATCTACTTGGTTGAGTCTAATGTTTGAGAAATCAACTTGTCGAATAGAGATATGAGAAAAATCGTAGCCGATTAAATGACCATTTTTCAGTATATTAAGTAAGTTAATGATATTGCCAGCAATGCCGCCAATTTGTCCAGAAGGTTCATTTTTTAATGTCTTTAAACAATCAATTAGTTTGCTTTCTAGATTATTTTCTTGAAAATTATGAATTAAGTTATTGATTATTGGGTGTAAAATAACATTAATTTGAATCTTTCTTAGATAATCAGGAACAGTAGTTTTAGTCAAGGAGTTACTTCTTAATAATTGGAATTTTTGAGTTTTGATTTCTTCGGTTGCTATGGTAATAATTTTTTGAGTGAAATATTCAATCAGTAGAGGATGTATGGTAAAGTAGTCATCTTTTTTATCTAACAGAATTTTGCTAGATAATGATCTGATCCCTTCTTGGATACTTTTACCATCAGGTTCAATGATAATATTATGTTCTAGCTCCGACAAAGAAACTGGATTTCGATTAATCGCTAACTCAAAAATAATGGCTTTTTCTAAATTAGATAGTTGCTGAAAGTAAGAATTTAAAATAGACTCAATTTTTTCTATCAGAAGATTCCCTTTTAAAAGAAAATCCGAGAGGTTATTATGATGAACTTCTTGAATATGATGAGCGATAGATTTGATGAATAAAGGATTGCCGTGACAGACTTGTTGAATTAAAAATTGCCATTCATCCTCTGAACCATGAAAGGTGTCAATATCTCCCAAAATTTGTCGTCCAGTTTGATAGTCAAGTCCTTGTAACTCTAGGAAATAGGTTGAAGTCTTATTTCCCGCTAACGATTCAAGTTTTTGAGGAATTTTTCGACTGGTTATAATTAAACAGCTGTTGTGCTTTGACTGACCAATTGCTTGTAAAATTTCGCTATATTCTCGATAGTTTTCATGCTCAATAATCGCATCAATATTATCTAACAATAATAAACAACGATATTTGGCTAGTATCTTGATAAATTTTATCAGTTTTATTTTAAATTTATCTTCTGTCTTAAAACTAATATGTTGTGAAATAATATTACTGGTATTTTCAAGAAATTCTAGGGGTAAAGGAGGATTCAAAAAAGACCAATAGATAACACGGGGAAATTCCTCTTGAATTTGCTCAATCAGTTTACAGACAAGAGATGTTTTTCCGATTCCTGCTATTCCGAAAATTCCGATAATTTTACACGGGGGACTATTTTGAAAAAACTTTTGTTTTAATAATTCTAGTTCTTTTTCTCTCCCATAAATCTGAGAAGTATCAGGAATTAATCCGAAATTATCATAATTTATTTCTGTTTTAACTGATGAGTTTTGAAGATTGGGAGATTTACGCTTATCCCATTCTTCCTCAAATTTTTTCAAATTTTCTTCTGTTGATGAATGCCAAAGATTTAGGGTAAAGTGCAAATTTGCTACGCCTTTAGTTTTGACTCTATTATCTATTAGTATTTCCCATTCTTGTAAAACCTTAAGGTCATTTCTCATCTGTTCAACAGTAATGGCAGCCCCTAACTTTTGCTTAGTAATTCCCTGACAAAAATCTGTTAATATTTTTAAAGTTGTATTGACAATTAGCTTAGGGTGTGGTTGTTCGTCTTTCAGCCAATTGAAAGACAGTTGATTTGACCAATACTGATGATCTCGTGATTCCTTATTAACATGAGTTAATAGTCTTTCTAAGAAGATCAGAATTCTTTTTTTGACGTTAGCACTGGTATTGAGATTGGGCATAGTCTGAAATTTCACTTTTTAGGATTATAGCCTGATAATCTATTCACCGTCAATTAAGTTAAGTATGAAAAAAGTTAATACTTGTGTAACTAGATTGAATAAAATTAATCATTAACTATTGACAAATAATCAGATAAAGATTTAATAGTTAGCAAATTTTTGGGAATTAATTGATCTCCAATTTCTATAGAAAGCTTAGTATATTCGGGTCGTGAATCAGATTGAGAAGGGAGGGAAACGTGATACATAGTCAATCGAAAAAATGGGTCAAAATTAACTAAGGCTGAAATAGCTCCCTCAGAATGTTGAGAAGCATATTTTTTATTAATTGTATCATCAGTTAAGGAAAAGTAATCAAAACTGCCCGGATGTCTATGCCATAGTCCAAGAACTTCTATGGGTTCTCGATAAAATCTGGCAATTTTGTTAGACAGGTGGTTGATATAAGCATTATCATACTCAAAATAGCCGGGGCGAAAGATAGGATTTAGACCCGAATCTAAGGTTTCTAAAATATACCATTTATTAGGGTTTCTAATTCCTAAAAAAATGCCACCTGTTTCTGTTTTATAGCTTTCATAAGTTTCAGCTGCAATAGCTAAAAATGATTTCTGGGAAAAAATAGTTTTGATATTCTGGTAACTTAACATTGTTTTTATTCTCTTAGGTATTCATCTTTTTTCCTGTCTAAGATAGATATTTATCAAACATTTATTTTTAATAAAATTTCGTAATATAAATATCTTTTTTAGTTACAACTGCGATTAGCTTGTTGAATTAATCTGTGAATATTAGGTAATTCTGCTTGAGTTAAGCCGTAATATTCGATAGATCGATCATAAGAATAATAAGCTTGTTTAACTTCCTGTTTTTCTCGTTCTAAGAAATGTTCAACTTGTTGGGAATAGCGTTCAGCCTCTAAAGCATAATCTTTGGCTTTAACCAACTCCTCATTAGTTTTTTCTAAGCCTTGTACCTGTTTCTGCAAAAATTCTATCATTTTCTGATCGTCATCTTCATGGGGGTCAAGATAACGACGGTTAAGAGTTTTGGCAGCCTCATCTTGCCATAGGCCTCGAATATCTTTACGATAGTCTTGCAGAGTGCGAGATCGCTGCTGCATCTTCCAAACAATATCTTCCATCATTTTTTATCCTCCAAAAATCACTAAAATTGAAAAGGACGGTTGAATTCAATCAGACTTTCTACTCGATATTCTATTTCTCTTGTTACCCCAATTTCTAAACATTGAGCGGAGTTTCCTTGCTTTTCCGCTCCTTTGAAATCATTTCGGGCTTCTTCGGTGAAATTGCGGGCATTATTTACGGCTAAAGACATTAAATCTGCCATTTCCTGCTCATTGCTTGCCTCTAATTGCGCTCTATCAACTTCCCGTCTAGCTGCATCTGCGTTTTCTAAACTACGTTCGGCAAAACTCAGGGCATTATGGGCATAATTTAAAGTAATATTCGCCTGATAGACGGCTGTTTGAGCATATCCGATGGCATTTCGACAACAATTAACCCTAGCTTGCGCTCGTGCGACTTCTTCTCTTGCTGCTTTTTCTTCTTCAATGGCTTTATTTAAGCGTTGGACTGCAGCTTGAACCGCATTTTGGGCTTGACTAACCTTAGCTTGCTGACCAGAACAATTGGGCGCATGATATCGTCCATCTTTGTCAGTATAGCCTGAATTTTGGCAACTGGTAAGGGCGGATTGTGCGCTTTGTAATTCAGATTCTGCACTGCGTAAAGTAAATTCTGCTTGCTCTCTTTCGTTTATGGCACGTTGTAATCGGTCTTCTGCCCTTTCTAACCAAGCTAACGCAAGACTTAGCTGAGTTTGCCAATGATTTAAGGTTGATTGCGCCTGATTTTGGGTATTTTGAGCTTCTGCCAAATTTTGTTGAGCTTTTTCTAAGACTTGATGACAATTAGATAACAATTGAGCAACTTCATCATTAGCCTGATCAACTAATTTTTGATCATTTTTAGCCTGATCTTGAATAATTGAAGCATGATACAGAGCTTGACTGACTTTTTCTTCACTTTGCCTTTGATGCCATGACATTTGATCAAGCGTCTCACGGGCGGTTATTTTCCAGTATCTAAGTTCTTCAATTAAGTCATTGAGAAGGGTAATAAGAATACGCGGATCTTGAATGGTCATAATGATTAAGATTTATCGGGGATTTCTTGGATAAAATTGAGGATTTTCTGAACTTCTAGCCTTGAATCTTCCATTTCTGCCAAGGTTCTTGTCCAAAAACCTGTAAATTCTTCGGCGACTGATCCTTGAAAAACTTCATCAAGCGATCGCCATGCCGTATCGAGAAATTCCAATTCTTCGCTTAAAATCAAATAATATTGATTGAGTGCAGTTTGATAGGCTAAAAGGGCTGTTTTTCGGGAATTATCCACCGTTTAAATACCTCTCTAATACTTGTAACTTATGGTTTAAAAAATCATTATAGGTGGGAATTTGGCGACTATAATAATTATTAGTCTTTTCTTGCAAATCAAGCCACATTTCATCATGTTTTTGTCGTTTTTGGTCTTGCCAATGGGGAGAAAGATCCTCATAGGTGGTTTCCACTTCTCGCCACGCCGATTGAACGCGATCATGGAATTGTTCGAGGGTTTGTTGAAAGTGTTTGAGTTGTAAAAATGAGTCATCCATGGTTAAATTAAGCTTTAAGCTCTTTTGATTAAACTATTAGCAATTTTCTCTATTTGTTGCTTAAATTCGGGTGTAGATTCCGTACTATAAGGTTTAAAAAGAGTAGTGCGATCGCTATCCGTATCCCGATAAAGGGCTTTAATTGGAACATCTCCATCTGCTTGTAAACGTGAGGCTTGGCGATCACTAACAAAGGTGAAAGAATCATCTTCTGACATCTGTAAAGCGACTCTATGGCGAAAATAAGCTAAATTTCGCCGAATATCAAGGACATTAGAGAAAGCTTTGATCCCTGAAAAACTGAGGATGAGATGAATACCTTTACTCGGTCCTTCCTTCAATAATCGCTTAATTTGAGTAGTTAAGTGACTTTCTGGGCTATAAGACTGCTCATTGCTCCGTCTTAAGTCATCTACTCTATCTAATTCCGTCATGATGACGAAAATAGAAGGTTGAGTCATCAAGTCTGCTTCACTGAGTTGGTTTCTTTCGTCAAGTTGAAGAATTAAATTGTTCAAAATTGCCGTAATAATTCTATTTTCGCGGTTAAATGCCGTCGTAAAGCCCAAAGGTTTTAGAATAATCTGACATACTTCTGCCAATGCTAAATGCCATTGTGTACCAGATACACTGCGATCTACCACAACAAAACGAGATTGTTGAAGATTGCCATTAATAGCAAGACTGGTCAAAATAGCCGATAGAATTCCATAACGGGCTGTATTATAGTCTCCACCGATAACTAGAACGTTTTCACTTGGACGACGGCGTAATATCAGCCTTGCCTGTTGCCTCACACTGAATTCTTGTCCTAGCCATGTTAAGACCGGGTATTCTGCACTAAACCAGTCAGAAATGCCTAATCCTCCTTTGTAGAAAGGTAAACGGGCGATTTTTTCCCAATCTTCTGAGGTTAACCATTTACCGTAATCTAAAATATGGCGTAATTGAGGATTATCTGCTAAATTAGGCTGAGAATCTCCATCAAAGACCACTGTTTCCGTGTAATCTTCTGGGGAGAGTTGATCAGCTTTTTGAGATAAAGCGTTAATGATCATATCTCGGCGAGATTTTTCGATAAATGCCACTTTCCCAAAATAATTAGAGTTATCATCGCCACTACGGTCATTAATAACAATTTTCCCCGGCAAATCACAGGTCATTAATAATTGTTTTCCTCGTTTTCCAAATTCTGTCAGGGCTTGAATTTCTGTTTTTGACATCTGCATTCCCATTCTCAGGTGAATATTACCCAAAATTCCCGTTTGATTCCGCATTCCTTCAGCCCCAAACCTTTGGGAAGCGAGTAACATATGAATACCCGCACTTCGCCCCTGTTGGGCTAAAATCAGTAGTTGACTTGAAGCAGTATCCTCTTTGTCGTTAAAAAATAACTCCTGATATTCATCAATAATTAGAAGAATACGGGGCATTTTGCCCTCTGGTTGTCCTAGGCGGCGATAACCTGCCAATTCTGACACCCCTAATCTTTTAAATAAGGCGTTACGTCGTTCTTTTTCGGCGATTAATTCAGTTAAAACACTACGCGATAATTCAGGGGAGGAATGTAAGGAAACTACTTCGGTATGGGGCAAATTGCGATAGGGGGCTAATTCTACGCCATATTTGCCATCAATGAGATAAAATCTTAATTCTGAGGGACTATAACGAGTTGCCAAGCCTAAAATAAGCCCATGATACAGGGTAGATTTTCCTGATCCAGTCATTGCTCCTAGCATACCATGAGCGCATTGATGACCTTCGCTATCTTTACCAAACCAAATATTTAATTGATCAGAACTTCCTCTTCCACCGATAGGTGTGGTTATCCATTCTTCACTGCTATAATTCCACCAATTTTGCGGATCAATTCCTACTATATCATCCCAATCTAATTTTCGTTCGGGGGGTTTAGCTTGTTTAACTTTATCAAGTAATTGTTTTTGTAAATCTGCGTCAGGAATACTATCCGCTTTAAATTGAAGTTGACAAGATGTTGCTGTCTTTGACTGTTTATTGAGATCAATATAAAAGGCATTTTCAAAC
This sequence comes from Microcystis wesenbergii FACHB-1317, assembly GCF_014696875.1. GTDB lineage: Bacteria > Cyanobacteriota > Cyanobacteriia > Cyanobacteriales > Microcystaceae > Microcystis > Microcystis wesenbergii_A. The sequence continues at coordinate 16,952 of NZ_JACJQV010000082.1, forward strand.
CCACTCATATTAATATCTCTAGGGAGATCAATATCTTGATTATAGTGAATAAACACATATCTTCCAGCTTCTGGTCCACTATTACCAATTTTTTGTAATTCTTCAATATCTCTACGGTCATATCTTTTAGGAAAATCTGCGACAAAAATCCCCTCAAATCTTTCATTGACTCGAATATCTGGGGGGAGTAAATGTAAGGCAGGAGACTGAGGATCTAAATAGGTTTCTTTGACGCGACGAATATCTTGAGTTACTTCTAATAAATCTCGATAAACTTCGCCACTATTTTCTCTAATCAAAGCCTCAGGAAGGGAACGACGCATTAAAAATGCACCCCCATTATTAACGGGATCACAGAAGGTATAACGTATTTGATAAGGAAGTAAAATAGCGGTACGAATCACAAGAGATTGCAGTAATTCTAGCCCCATATTACGGGTATTATTGCTACAGCGAATAATAATAGTTTTATTCCCACCAATAAAGGGAGCAAATTCGGGAACACAAAAAGTGTTATTACTCGATCTTTGTTCAACTAATTGACCAATACGAATTAATTCTTTATGCTCTAATGAGGATAATAAATTATCGTTAATGTTCCAATTTTCCCAACGATAATCTTGCCAACTTCCTATTATTTCTAATGGTTGCTGTTCTAAATAAGATTGAGTCGATAGATAGCTATCTTGGAGAAATTTTCCAAAATAATTAGGTAATTGTTCGCCGTTTAATTTACCATGATTGAACAAAGAAGCACAAAACCCTAAATAGTCGGTTATGCGTTGACTACTTTGTTCAATTTTTTGGTTTAACCCTTCAATTTGTTGTTGCCAAAACATAAGCATTATTCTCCTTGTTTAGATAATTTTAAAACATTTTTTTGAGTATTTAACTGATACAGTTGAGAAGAATTAGAGTCATCAGAGGAGTTACCTTTAATAAAAACAAATAAAGTAAACAACAAGAAAGCACCTCCTACACTTAGCCCAATGATTAGGTTACGAGCCTTAATTTTTAAAGACTTTATCTCATTTTTATGAGATTCTATATTAGACTGTTCTTGGTTAATTTTACGGTCTGTTTCTTCTAATTTATCCAGACAAGCTTCAATTTCAGCAGGGGCTAATTGTTGAGAAGTTAAAGGGGAAATAGTCGTAACTTTACTTGTATTACTATAATATTTAGCAAAGCGTTTACTTAGGTCTTTTCGATTAGAATCAGCCCGATCATATTGTTGCCAAATTTGCTCTCTATTAGCAATCATACGAGCAATTGAATTTTGAATTGTTTTCATGTTTAAACCTCTGGGTTATTGTTAATTAATCAACGAGTTGAGGAATAGATAAATCACAGTCATGTCACCACATGGTTGTGCGTGAGGGTTGATAGAAAACTTGCCAAATTTTATCACCTCTATTATTGGTGTTAATAACACCTGTTAATGAGACGACTTGATCAACAATTAAATAACTTCCACGAGTCCCCTTTCTTGCGTCATAAACCCTGCCATCTTGTCGAATAAAATGATTGCTACAATATCCACTCCGATGAGGTTTAACAATAGCTACCACATTACGATAGTTATTTTCTTGATGACGACGCCATGTTTGAGCGTTTACTGGTAAGACTAAGCTGGTTAAACTGACAAGACAGGTGATAAAAAATAAATGAGTAATTTTCATATTTTTTGCTAAATTAATGAAAGAAATATTTGAGGTTAATTAAGACTTTTAGAAGCTTAATAACAATACATTTCATTCCAATTAGGAGTTAAGCTAAGATCAAAATCAATGCAATCTCGTAGGCGAGTTTTGCCATTAGATTGAATAGCAAATTCTGCTCCCCAATCTGTCTGATCAGCCCCGAACATTACAACGGCAATATCTTGACAATTAGAAACTATTCTATCGGCATAACTTTTCATTAAAACAGGAGACCTCATGATGTTATCAACAATCCTATCACTTCTTGTATCAAGAGATGTATAGCTTTCATTATAAGGGCTTAATGCGAAAATGATTTCATCTTTTCTATTAGTGGGATTTCTCCTATTAGTTACAGTCCTTTTTGTAAGTATCACCCTTCTAACTCCTTTAGATTCTATTTCATTGACAATAGAATTAATGGTTGCTTGACAGCGAGATTGAGCTTTAAGTGGTAAGCTAAACCCTAGCTGACTCAGGATAAAAATAGATAAGATGAAGTTAATTTTTTTCATAATTTTCAATTCGCAAGATGGTCAATTGCTGAAAACATTACTTACTGTTAAGCTTGACTAATTCTTGGTGAATACTAAAAACTAGAATCAATGATTCACAGAAAATTCGCCAGAATAAATTACCAATAATTAAAGTAGCGATTCCTGCTAAAGGTTCCACAAATAGTCCACTTAAACCTCCTAGGGTAATCAGAAACAAGCCTAAGATATAGAGAAACTTGATAATGGTAATGCTAACCATTTTCCGAAAGGTAAAAAAGTCTTGCCAGAAACTGTTCATTAAACCCTCTTATTGGCTTAGAAAAAAGATAATTTTTGAGGTAGATTACGAATTATTTTCAGGTAATTGTAAGGAATCTTGAGTTCCTTTTAAAGATTTACGCGCCACCTCTCTTGCGTCTCTGCTTAATTGTTCTATGGCTTTTTTAGAAACTTGTTCTAACCACAGTCTAGTACCATAAGAAATTGCCATAAGAGGTAGAATTACCATTAAAGCGTAAATCCATGCTATCGCCAACAAAGCAAGGATAATTAAGACAAACATGATGCCATAAATTCCAGCACCACCAACTCCTCCGAAGATAGAGGTAAAGATACTCATAACAGTGGTTAGTACCCAAATAACGCCATCGGATAGCGCAATCAAAACTTTAAAAGCAATATTTGTCTGTCTTTCATATTCCTTGATTAAGTCTTCAATATTGCGTTTATTAGATTCTAACGCATCCGCTACGACATTATAGACGTATAAAGATTTCCCTTCTCCATTGTTATCAATTCCAATAATATTACAGGACTGATTAACATCTGGATTGCTGACTTTAAGCGTTAAAGGATTTCCCAAAAGTTGAACTTGTTGTTGATACATAATACACCAAAACCATACAATTTATTCAGGTAAAGTGCGAATTCTAACCTATCGGTTATTCGACAAAAGCCAATCATCCACTTATTTCTAAGTTTCGGCTGAACAGGCCGCATCTGGTATGCCAGTATAGCTTGAGAATAATTTGGGAATCTACCCAAACTGGTATCAATTTTAAAATAGCCTCAAACCCTTATAGAGTAAGGAATATGACATCTAAAGCTGAGATTGACTTCGGGACACTTAAGGATATAGCCAATTTTCAGGATAATTTACCTTAAGTTCCCAAAATCTAGTATTTATCGGCAAACTATTGAGCTAGACTTCACACCGCAAACGCTTCCTTTTGTTTATGAAAAATCTGGTCAGCGTTGTGGTACTGATGCTTAATCATCCACTGCTCCAGTTCAATGAGATACCATTGACCGGCAAATGTTCCATATTTTAAGCAAACTTTTTCATGATCGTGTAGAGTGTGCTTAAATCCAAAACGTTCTTTATACAGTGCTTCAATGGTTTCGTCCCCTTTTGGATAAGTCGTGTAGGAAATTTCAGTGTGAGCAATATCATGTTTGTAAGTCAAGATAGCTCGAATCAATTGCTGATAAACAAGATAACTTGTTCCTTTTTTGCCAGTTCCCTTTTCATCATACAGAGAGAGACTTTCTCCGATGCTTGTTACATTTTTGGGTAACATCAAATGCTTTCCTGTGTGTTTTCCTTCACAAAATGTTGCCAGTTGACAAGGCAAATAGTAGCCATATTCAGGCAGAGAATAGGTATAACGTGCAACACCGATTACCTGAGAGGGATTCTGTTCAGGATAGGCTAGAAAAATAACCGATTGGTGAGTAAATAAATCGTCGATTTCTCTGCAATAATTTTGTGACTCAGGATAGCGATTCTTGAGAAATAAGAAATAGGATTCAATTTCTGCCGGTGTTTCCGCTTCCTTGACCAGATAACCTTTGACCTTTGGCACATCAAAAGAAAGTGAGGCTCTTTTGCAAAGAATCCAGCAGTTGCCAATGTTATTTAATACAATAAATCCAGCACAAGAAAACAGAATCTTCACATATTGCTCAATATCAGGGGTTTGGGATATATCATAGACAAAGAGAAGACCGTTATCCTGTAACATTCTTCGGACAGTCCTTAAAGTGAATAGGGGATCTTTTTGGGTGTAATTTGTGGTCTTTAGCGTTGCAAATGTTTGTGCCGTTAAATCCTTTTCCTCGTTTGGTTTTAAATTAAGCCAACAAGAAAGTTGCTCATAGTGACGCTCTGGTATTTGACCGCTAAATAAGTGATTGACATCACCTCCATCCGACGACAGTAGCCGCACCGATGTAGATGATAATGAGATAAACTGTTTACCATTGGTTTGGTTGATTATTTGAGAAATAGCCATTTTGCTACCCTTAAGAAGAGGACAACGAGCAATGAGGCTCTCTTCATTGGGAGTAAAGCGATAGAAATCCTTAGATTTCTACAGAGAAGCAAGCAAAACGATTATTTTTGGGCGCAAAAAGCAAAAGAAGCTGGAATTAGAAAGAATTAGAAAGCTTGAATGGCTTCCTATACCTATAATTGAGCAAATAGCTGATATGTACTTAGTCAGATTAGAGAAAATTTTTCAAAAAATGAGAATTTCTGGGGATAATTGATCAACAATAGAGAAATAAACTTATGTAGATTGAATAGAGAGCAATGAAGTTAAAACTCTCCGTAGCGGGACTTGAGCAAGTCAAAACCCGATGGGCGCAAAAACAAAAAGAAGGCTGGACTAGAGAGCATTTATGCACAGAAGCTAGTCAATTTGCTGAACCTGATACCAATTGGGAGGAATTGTTCAATCTCCGACGTTACGCTTTGAATTGCACCCCAGAGACTTTAGATCGATTTTTAAGGAGGGAAAACATTCGATTAGGAGGTTTTGTTTCCTTTTGTCGAGCTTTGAACATCGACCCTTCAAAAGTCGCAGATCTAGATAATCTTTTGCAAAAACTGACTCAAGATATCGAGCCTATCTGGGTGGGGCGAGAGTCTCTTCAAAGTGATTTACTGGAAAAACTAAGAGGCGATTGTCGCATTGTCGTAATTACAGGAATAACAGGTATTGGGAAAACTGCCCTCGCCTACAAATTGGCCTTAGCTTTGTGTCAAGAAGGGTTTCCTCCTGAACTGCCTATTGATTTTGATGGGTTTAATCAACGGGAGGATCAACAGTCGCAATCAGAAGCACAAAACTTTATCAGCACAGCTATTGATTTACTCAATCGTGGCGATGAACCTGTTACGGCAAAACAAGCAAAAAAACCAGAACAATTATTAACTCAACTGGTTAATCATCTGAGCAATAATCGTCGATTGATTTGGTTTGATTCAATGGAAAATATTTTACAAGGAGAACAACAAGATGGCAGTAATCGCTTTAAAGACCCCCTCTGGCGAGTCTTTTTTCAAAAAATATTAGAAGCCGAAAATTGTCAGACTCGAATTGTGATAACTTCGCAGGATAAGCCTGAAGATTTTGAAACTTTTAGTCAAGATCAATATTGGCATATTCAGCCATTAATGGGATTAGAGGATCAGGAAAGTTTACAGTTATTTGAACGCTTATTTCAACAAGCAGAAGTCGAATTAATTCTTCATGGACGTAACCTTGCTTACCTTAAAGAGATCGGAAAACTTTATGAGGGACATCCTCTCGCTATCCGCTTAATTTCTGGTGATATTATTGATAGACTGAATGGAAATATCGGCACTTATTATGATGAGAATAAATCCCGATTTCGACGATTAAGAGAAATGATTGATGAAGCTCAAAAAGCCAATCCTGATGATTATTACAAAGTTAACTTAATGACCAAACAATTACGAAAACAACTGCTAGAGGAGGAAGTCGAAAGAACAATAGAGCGACTTGAAAAAACTTTTAAAACTGCTTATTTATTGCTTATATAGCAATTCTTGGAGCTATGAGGTACAATAGAAAGCAAATAGACAAATAATAGAACTTACCAGCTTCCTATGAGACCCTATTCCGTAGATTTTCGCCAAAAAATTATCGATGTCTGGAAGAAAGAAAAAATTTCCATTCGAGG
>NZ_JACJQV010000083.1 GCF_014696875.1 Microcystis wesenbergii FACHB-1317
TTAATCTTCCAATACGCTTCTTTCAATAATAGCCGTTCTCTGCACTTCTTCTTGGGTGCATGGCCGGTAATCGGTATCTGGTTTACGGCAATGGGTGTTAGCACCATGGCGTTCAACCTCAACGGTTTCAACTTCAACCAGTCGATTCTCGATTCTCAAGGTCGTGTAATTGGTACTTGGGCCGATGTGTTAAACCGCGCTGGTATCGGTATGGAAGTAATGCACGAACGTAATGCTCATAACTTCCCCTTAGACTTGGCTAGTGGTGAACAGGCTCCCGTAGCTCTGACTGCTCCTGCTATCAATGGTTAATTCCTAGTCTGAACGAAAAGGCACTCCCGCGAGGGGGTGCTTTTTTGTTGAGAAGGGAGGGATAACCAGTGGCGATCATGGCTATGAGAGAATAAAAGACAGTTCTGTTATACGCCACAATCATTGATCTTTTAAAAGTTCATATTTATCCCCCAATGTGAAAATTGGCGGTCTTTGTAGGCAAGGGTAAAACTGGATAAATAATCTTTACCGTCTAAATCGAGATTAAAGGCAGAAAAGCAGACGTACAGACTACGTTTATCAACGGCGACAGAGCGACTAAAAATTTTACTGAGAGTATTGGCAGTCAGTCCAGTTTGTTGGCTAAGAATGTCTAAGGTGCAGCGAGTGTTTTGTTTTATTTCCCAATTCATTTTGGCATGGTGGAGTTTTTGGTAGCCGATGGCGGTTAGGATTACGCCGCGCTGACGAGAGGATTTACCCTTTGACTGTTCCATAAGTTACCTCATCAACATAGAGATTAGCAGAATTTTCCATTATGGTAATCAGTGGGGATACAAAAAATTACTTTTTTTACAATATTTAAAGTTTGCGCTAGGAGTCAGGATTTTAACTAGGTGAGATCACCGATGATTCTCCTTGAACAGTTATTATGTACTTAACCTATGGGAGTCTATCGTTATTTAGCGATTGAATGATCTGATCGCCGTTAGGCTTCATCAATTTCCCATAGATTGTGATTAATCCCATACGGCATTTTCATAATGATTTAAAATGTGATAATCTTTGGTTAGCAAAATATGTTTATCTACTGAAGCGTTACTAACAATTAAGCGATCAGAGGGATCACGAGTCCAGTTAATAATGACAGACTGATTAATAATTAAATTAAAATCTTTTTTACATACCTTTAAATCAAGGCAACTTACTAATTCTAGAACAATGTCGTCTGATTTTTCAGTAATTCGCCCAATTTCGTATAAATATTGTAACTCTAGCCTTACTATCGGCGAAATATAGAGTTCATTCTCGTTAATTAGATGTTTGGCGCAATCGCTTAATTTAGCAGTTAGTCCTGCATAAAGCCAGACAACAATATGAGTATCAAGGTAAATCAAGGTTTGTCTCCTGTTCCCAACTGATTTGTACAAGATCATCGGGATCGCCAATAATGGCTTGAGGACGATAGATTAATTTTTGTAATTTATCTACGGTTTCAACGGGACTAATGATTAATCGTTTGCCGTTGCGCTCAATTTCTAGGGGTTTTCCTGTGTTGAGGATTTCATCGAGCAGTTGGTCTAGGTTATTTTGTAATTTACTTGAGGTGACGCTTTTCATTGCTGGTCAAGGGAGTCGGGAGTTTTGGGGACGGGAGATATTCGCTATTATAGCGATCACCGTTATGCTTGATAAATTTCCTGACGATGCCCGATTTTGTGGAGATCAATAATGAAATACTGCTCTAAGCAATCAAATTCTAAGTAAGATTATTAAAATTAGAATCTTGGAACAAAATCCGCAAGTTTTCTTGGGTAAAGTGTTTGTCATGGGTTAAGACTTCTATAATGCCTCTTTGTTTCATTACAATCATAGAGAGGCAATCTGTGAGGCTATAGCCTTTATCAGGACGTTCATCGAATAGTTGAAATCCAGCTTGTCTTAGTTGAGGCGTGTAAGAAATAATTTCCATATTCGACTCTTGGCAAATTTGAAGAGACCTCTTGCATAATTTTTTTATGGTATAATGGAGGGTTTTGCTTTTTTCTCAATTCTTAGATTGAAGTGGAAAAAAGAATAAAATGTGATCTTAGGTCAGGAAATCATCTATAATTTTGCTATGTTTATTAGCAAAATTATGGATTA
>NZ_JACJQV010000084.1 GCF_014696875.1 Microcystis wesenbergii FACHB-1317
TTTACCTCAACAGACAACAATCATCAATTTTTATTTGGTTCTCTTTCTGATGTAGAGAACTTTTGTTCTAGATTTCTCCCATCTTTCAAATATTTTGAGTATAAATACTCTATATACTCACTTCTCTGCGATGCAGTCGCACTCGCGGTAGCGCATTTTGTAGCTTGCTTAAAGCTTTGTTTCTGTCTGTATCACTTGTTACTTTTTAAAATGAGAATTGCTGCTACTAGAGTGTGACACTTCATAATTCTTAGTAATCGCTAAAAGTTTTACTATACAAGGGCTAGAGCAATTTTTGATTTCAAAGACTAGGGTGCGGAATGTGGGATAGTGTATTTGTCAAGAAGTTGCTGTTATACTAGATATGTGTAATTAATTTTGCTTAGGTACTTATGGAGTTGAAAGTTCAAAAGAAGGGTTCTTCGTTACTTGGTATGGTTCGATAGGGGGGCATAAATCGACTAAATCCTTATCTGGTAAGAGACTTAATTGATTATTTCGCTCTAGATATGACAAAAATCGCTAAATGCCTTTCTATATGAGAACTCCATAAAAAAGATGATCCATAGGATCAATCATTCTCTGTAATTCTCTATAAGGGTTCCATCCCTTATAACCCCCGTCCATTGCATAACACAAACCGAAGAGCCAAAAGAAAATAAAAATGTTACTAACTAAACCAGTAATTAGCGGAAGCTTGACAATTTTAACCCTCTTCTTGTTTAACGTGGCTCCGAAGCGAGTAGAAGCTAGTCCGTTAGTCAATACAACCGTAGTTGCTAACAACTTAAACAACCCAAGGGGGATAGCGTTTGACAGAAATCAAGCTCTTTATGTGGCAGAGGCAGGGAGGGGTGGTTCAGGACCCTCAATTATTGGTCCTGAGTTAGGAGTAGAGCTAGTTTTTGGTCAAACTGGGGCGATAACCAGGGTACAAAATGGTATTCAGGAGCGAATTATTACGGGACTACCCTCTTTAACATTAAACCCTCAAGGCGCGCCTCTTCCCTCTGTTAATGGCAGTGATGGACCGGCTATCGGTCCTCACGATATCATTTTTGATGAAGCGGGAAATTTGTTGATTGCGATCGGTTTTGCCTCTAATCCATCTGTGCGAGGGAATTTAGGTTCACCTGGCTCGGATATGGGTCAAGTCGTCAAATACTCGTCAGACATCAACGGTAACTGGCAAAAACAAGGCGGATTCAGCACTGATTTGGCCACTTACGAACAAACCAATAACCCCGATCAGCGAGGGTTAATCAGTAATCCCTACGGTTTAAAACGATTAGATAACAACAAAACCCTAGTGGTGGATGCAGGGGCTAACGATCTCTTTGAATTTGACGCACTCGGAAATTTAAGTTTAGTAACTACATTCGACACGCGTCTAGTAAATGGAATCGTTATGGAGGCGGTTCCAACAAGCGTTGCGCTCGGTCCTGATGGTGCTTACTATGTTTCAGAATTAACGGGAGTACCTTTTCCAGAAGGTGGAGCGCGTGTTTATCGTATCGTTCCCGGCCAAGCACCGGAAATCTATGCAGATGGTTTTACCCAAATAACAGGTATAGAGTTTGATCGATCGGGGAACCTTTACGTTTTAGAATACGCTGTTAATTCTTTACTCTCTCCTAATAATCAATTAATTGGTCGTCTTACTCAAGTTGCCCCTAATGGACAGCGCACAGCCGTAATTGATGCTGACGGGACTCTAATCGCGCCAAATTCTATCACTTTAGGTCCAGACGGAGATTTGTATATCGCCAATCGCAGTACTTTTGCTGGACAGGGTGAAATTATTCGTTTAGATATTGCGTCCGTCCCCGAATCTGCCTCTCCAATTAGCATCTTAATCTTTGGAGGATTGGGATTGGGGTGGATGATACGACGAAACCGCGATTGATAGATGTAGTTAACAATTACTCTTGAATGAGGGCAATATTATGAACAAAAAACAGCCATTGGAGTCGAATTCATTGGGTTTAATGACACTCATTGATATTTTGCACAATCGTGCTCTTCATCAGCCTGATGAAATCGCTTATACATTTTTACCTGACGGAAAAATTCCAGGCTATTCCCTTACTTATCAAGCCTTAGAAGAACGAGTAAAAGCCTTAGCCAGCCGCCTCCAATCTGATAGGGTAAGTGGAGCAAGAATGCTTCTGCTTTATTCCCCAGGTTTAGATTTTATCATTGCTTTTTTGGGCTGTTTATACGCGGGAGCAGTAGCCGTTCCAGCTTATCCACCGCGAAATAATCAGAATAATCTAAGATTAGAAGCTTTGATTGAAGATGCTCAGGTAACAATCATCCTGACTATCACATCAGAATTAGATAAAGTCAAAAAACTTGTAAGCCAAGATTCTCATCTCAAGAGTGTAGAAATTTTAACTACCGACGACCTCGATGATAGCGAGCCAGCAACCCCATGGCAAACTCCTTCTATTAATCCGGATACATTAGCTTTTTTACAATACACATCAGGTTCTACAGGAAAGCCAAAAGGGGTGATGATCAGCCATAGTAATTTAATGCACAATCTAGAGTCTATTAAGCAGGCGTTTGCTCTGAACTCTAAAAGTGTATCCGTTACTTGGTTGCCTCATTTTCATGATATGGGATTGATCGATGGAATTCTCCAGCCTCTTTATACCGGGTTTTTAGGAGTCTTGATGCCACCGGTGAGTTTTTTGCAACAACCGATTCGTTGGTTACAAGCCATCTCCTATTATCGAGCGACCCACTGTGGTGGTCCAAACTTTTGTTACAACTTATGCGCGAGTAAAATTACGCCTCAACAACAAGAAACTCTAGACCTGAGTAGCTGGCAGAGTGCTTATAACGGAGCTGAACCCATACGCCGAGAAACCCTGGAACAATTTACTGCAACCTTCCAAAGTTGTGGTTTTCAAGCCAAGTTTTTTTATCCCTGTTATGGAATGGCAGAGGCCACTCTCATGATTTCAGGAGGGTTAGTCACCCGTGAACCCGTGTATTGCTCCGTTGATGCCGACAAGCTAGAACAAGATCAGGTTATCGAAGCTTCTAGCCATACCAAACAGATTAAGCATTTAGTGGGATGTGGGCAGCCGTGGCTAGAAACCCAAATTGTCATCACCGATCCGGAAAGGTTGACTCGGCAAGCGAGCGAACGAGTAGGGGAGATTTGGGTTGCCAGTAGCAGCATCGCTCGAGGGTATTGGAATCGCCAAGAAGAGACCGAGCAAACCTTCCATGCTTACTTGGCAGATACGAGGGAAGGGCCATTTCTTCGCACGGGAGATTTAGGATTTATCAAAAATGGGGAATTGTTTATTACGGGACGGCTCAAAGATCTAATTATTATTCGAGGACGCAACTATTACCCTCAAGATATAGAGCTAACTGTTGAAAAGAGCCATGAAGCACTTCGTCCAAACTGCGGCGCGGCTTTTTCCATAGAAGTTGATGGAATTGAAAGACTGATCGTTATTCAGGAGATAAAACGCGAGTATCTCAAAAAGCTGAAAGTCGATGAAGTCATGGAATCTATCCGTCGCTGTGTATGGCAAGAATATGAACTACAGGTTTACGGTATTTCCTTACTATCAACCGCTAGTCTTCCCAAAACCTCCAGTGGTAAAATTCAACGTCGTGCTTGTCGCTCCGCTTATTTAACCGACAGCCTGAACAGTGTAGGTTGTTGGCAAGTGTTATCAGAAACGACATCAGAAGACATTAGCTCCAGGACAGAGGAGCTCTCAGCCGCCCCTTCCTTTCATAATTACCTGTATCCTCAAGCAACGGTTCGAGGGAGAGTAGAGTTGCCCGCCTCCTCTACCTCGAACAGTTTAATACCTAGCGAAAGAAGCGATCAACGCACCAAGAAAATTATCGAATGGTTACGCCAATACGCCAGCAAAAGACTAAACTCGCGCTTAATAGATGAGCGTCGTTGTATTCCTCCTTATGTCGTTTTGGATTTAGGCAATCAAGGCATTTTAGGGATGCAAATACCTGAGTATTACGGGGGATTGTCACTCAGTTATCAAGATACCTTGCGAGTTTTCCAACAACTAGGTGCGATCGACTTAACCCTAGCTTCCTTCGTCGGGGTCAATCATGCCCTAGGAACTCGTCCGATTGTCAATTACGCAAAAGCTTGCGTCAAAGACGACCTGTTGCCCCTGATCGCTCAAGGACGAGAATTAGCGGCCTTTGCGATTACTGAACCAGGCGCAGGTTCCCAGCCCCAGGCTCTATCCTCTAGGGCTATTCCTTGTGGGAATGGACAATGGCGATTAAGAGGTAACAAAATTTGGACCGGCTCCGGTTCATGGGCGGGTAGCATTAATCTCTTCGTCCAACTACAAGATGCTCGCCAACAGCCTTTAGGAATTACTGGGTTTGTTGTACGACAAGGAACAGAAGGACTAGAGCAAGGATCTGAATCTCTAACGATGGGTATGAGAGGCATGGTTCAAAACAGAATTTACCTCAATGACGTACCCGTTAGCATGGATAATCTTTTAGGGGAATTGACTCATGGCATGGAAGTAGCTCAAGATGCCATGATGTTTGGCCGCTTAGGTTTAGGAGCGATTAGTGTCGGCGGCATGAAGCGGTGCGCCCAATTAATCCTGCGCTACGCCTCTAAACGCACTATTGCAACGGGTCGGTTATTAGATAACCCAATTACTTTAACCAAGTTGAACGATCTAACGTCCTCTATTGTGCTAGCAGAGAGATTGATTTCCCAAATTGCCGAGTTGCTTGATCGGGGGTTTCGGGTTCCCGAAGAGGCGTATATTGCGTGTAAAATATCGGGAACCGAGTTTTTATGGAAAGCGGCCGATGATTTAGTACAAATACTTGGAGGGCGGGGCTATATCGACACAAATATCGCCCCTCAAATCTTGCGTGATGCGAGGTTAATGCGAATTTTTGAAGGTCCCACCGAGACCTTGCAAATGTTTTTAGGCTCTCGCCTAATTAACAAAAGCGAAGCCCTCCAACAATTGATCTGTGATATTTTCAAGGCGCCCAGGGAATTTGCCACTTTACAAGTTGCGGCAAGAGAGATTTATGATCGCGCTACTAACCATCATGCTCCTTTCGCTGACGCGACAACAGCTTCGCGATGGGCCTATGGAATTATCGGTCAATTAGCCACTTTTGCTATTCTCAAAGCGACTGTCATTGGAGTCGAATCCCATTCTCCCTCCACATCTTTAGCTCAGGCTTATCACTGGAGTCAACTTCATTTCGACACCCTATTCAATCAAGCACTAACGTTTAAAACTAATGAAGCTTTTATCCATAGTAACCAAACATTAACGAACGAGATCGGTAATTATCGAGAATCTATCGGGTATCTTGAACAAACTCTGGCAGGAGAAGATCATGAATTAGATGAATGGTTGAAAATTGGAAGTAAACCGCTCGTTGCCAATTTACAGCCAACACCTGCTGTACATCCTGACAGCTTGACCGTGGCAGAGACTTCCCAAGAAAACCATCCCACTCTCGCATTCCTAATCCAATGGATGGGACTCTGGTTAAGCGAAAAATTGAAAATCAGTGTCTCCTTGATCGATCAAAGCCAATCATTTGCTAATTACGGATTGGATTCGGTCATGGCAGTAGAGTTGGCACAAGATCTAGAAACTTTGCTAAACAAACCTGTCGAACCCATGATTATCTGGAACTATACCACTCCTGAATCATTAGCTAATTATTTAGTTTATGAACAGTCAATCAAACCCACCCAAGTCCATCACCCATATCTATCGAAGGAATTGACTAATTTCGCAGAACCGTTTACAAGAACGAGAAATGAGAGTTCGCAATCTTTGAACGAAACAGAGGTTGCTATTTTACTAGCTGAAGAATTAACGAAGGACAGGCAAGAAAATGGAAAATAATCTCGAAAAAATCGCAGTTATTGGAATGAATTGCCGATTTCCAGGAGGAGCGAACAATCCAGATGCGTATTGGCACCTCTTACAGACGGGCAAAGATGGAATCCAAACGATTCCACCCGAACGATGGCGGGTTGAAGATTACTACTCTCCTGAACCAGACCAACCTGGAAAAATGTATACTCGACAAGGAGGTTTCCTCGAACAAATCGATCACTTCGATCCTGTTTTTTTTAATATCAAGCCTTTAGAAGCCGTCCAGATGGACCCCCAGCAACGGTTAATTCTAGAAGTTGGTTACTTGGCTTTAGAAAACGCCGGACAGCCGCCCGGAAGTTTAAAAGGGAGTAAAACTGGTGTATTTATCGGTATCTGTTTTGATGATTACGCGAGATTAACTATTAATAGTGGCTTTCCAGAACGCATCACTCCCTATAGTTGTCTAGGCAATTCTAAAAGCATCGCCGCTGGTCGTTTGTCATATGTACTAGGTTTACAAGGACCGGCCATGGCGATCGATACCTCCTGTTCTTCCTCTTTATTAGCTATCCATCTTGCCTGTAAAAGCTTACTCCTTGGAGAAAGCGATCTCGCCCTAGCTGGCGGCGTTAATTTAATGCTATCGCCAGAAAATACCATTGGCTTTTGTGCCCTAAAAGCCCTCTCTCCCACTGATCGTTGTAAGACATTTGATGTATCGGCCGATGGTTATGTCAGGGGAGAAGGGTGCGGTATCGTTGTACTCAAGCGTCTCGAAGAAGCGATCTCGCATCGAGATCCTATCCTTGCTGTAATTCGGAGTTCGGCTACCAATCATGACGGTCCGAGCAATGGCATGACCGCTCCCAATGGTTTAGCCCAAGAAGCTGTGATCCGCCAAGCTCTTTTGACCGCTAGAGTTGAACCCGAATACGTTCAATATGTTGAAACTCACGGGACGGGAACAGTATTGGGAGATCCCATAGAAGTGAGTGCTTTGGGCAACGTCTTAGGAAAAAATCGCTCGAAGGACAATCCTTTATGGATCGGTTCAGTGAAAACCAATTTTGGTCATCTAGAAGGAGCGGCAGGCGTAGCTAGTTTCATGAAAGTGGTACTGGCTTTGCAGCATAGGGCAATTCCTCCCCATCTCCATCTGACAACGCCTAATCCTTATATTCCTTGGAATAAACTACCGTTTAAAGTTCCTACCGAGCTAACGCCCTGGCCATCCGGCAAGCCATCTCGTCTAGGGGGAGTTAGCTCTTTCGGCATGAGCGGCACGAATGTTCACGTCATTTTAGAAGAAGCCCCTACGATTCCTTCTCTACCTAGTTCACGCCCTTGGCAACTGCTTGTCCTATCGGCAAAAACTCCCACGTCGTTGGAACGAACATCCGTAAAATTGACGGAATATTTACACCAGCATTCTTCTAATATCGATCTCGCAGATGTAGCTTTTACCTTAAGTGGTGGTCGTCAAGTATTTCCCTATCGACGAATCATGCTCTGCCGACATCTAGATCAGGGAAGCGGACGAAGGATAGAAATGACGCAAGAGACTTCCTGCGAGTCAAAGGTAGAAGGAAAAAGGCCGCTCGCATTTATGTTTCCGGGGCAGGGAACACAATCTATCAACATGGGGTTAGATTTATACCGCAATGAACCAGATTTTCGTCAGCCGTTTGATCGATGCGCCGAGATTCTCCAACCTTTATTAGGCTTTGATTTACGCCGAGTTATTTACCCCGATTGTTGGCAAGAAAAAGCGGTGAACCTTTTACAGCAAACAGTCGTTGCCCAACCTGCTCTTTTTGTCTTCGAGTTTGCCCTAGCGCAGTTGTGGATGGAGTGGGGAATACAACCTCAAATGATGATTGGTCACAGTATCGGGGAATACGTGGCGGCTTGTCTAGCCAGGGTTTTTTCTCTAGAAGACGCCTTGCGTCTAGTTACGGTACGGGCGAAACTGATGCAAGGATGTCCAACTGGAGCGATGCTGGCAGTTTACCTAGCGCCCGAGGAAATCCAAGGCTTGATCGAACGGTGGAATCAGGAGAATAGCTCTCTAGAAGTGCGACTATCCCTAGCCGCTATTAACAGTACTCAGCAATGTGTCATTTCAGGCGATGTTATGGCTATAGAGAGTTTGGCAGACTTACTCAACTCTCGAAACACGCTTTATCACCGCCTTAATACTTCCCATGCTTTTCATTCCCACCTAATGGAATCGATTTTAGACGAGTTTACATCTGAAGTGAAAAGCGTTAACCTCAACCCACCAAAAATTCCTGTGGTTTCTAACGTGACTGGTTGTTGGCTTTCTCCTGAAGAAGCAGTAGATCCTGATTATTGGACGAAACATCTGCGCCATACAGTTTATTTTGCCCAAGGTGTGCAACAGTTATTAAAAAACCCCGATATAATTGCCTTAGAGGTAGGACAAGGAGCTACTTTGAGCCAATTAGCTAAAAAAATGGCGAGTTCATCCAATCACCTTTTTCTTTCTTCCCTTCCCAAGCCAGGAGGACAGCAAATAACTGTTACTGAAGATAGTTTTAAACATTTGTTGATGACTTTGGGGCAACTATGGTTAGCAGGCGTTTCTCCCGATTGGGAAAAATTTTATTCTGGAGAGCAACGTCGTTACCTTCAGCTTCCTACTTATTCTTTCGATTACCAGCGTTATTGGCTCGATTTTAAGTCTTCTGCTCCACTAGCTGTAAGCATTCAAGACTCTAAGGAGATTACAGCCACTCCTAGTATTTCTTCGTCAAACAAGAAATTGGCTAACTCTCCTGCTTCTGTTTATAATGACTTAGAAAATTTACTGATCACTATCTTACAGAAAAGTTTAGCATTGGAGTCGCTTGATGTTAAAGATAATTTTTTCGATTTAGGAGGAGATTCTTTACTGGCTATTCAACTTATATCTCAGTTAAATAAGCAGTTTCAAGTTCAGCTAAATCAAAACCAACTGATGAAAAGCCCAACAGTTGCCACTTTGGCTTTAATGATCGAACAGGCCAGATCTGGCGAACGAGGAGCGAGCAATGCTTCGTTAGTTGAAATTCAACCGAAGGGAAACAAACGTCCTCTTTTTTGTATCCATCCAGCGGGAGGTAATGTATTCTGCTATCTAAATCTAGTGAATTACTTGGGTTCAGAACAGCCAATTTATGGATTAGAAGATCCTAATTTATTCCTAGAAGAGAAGCGACATTTTACTTTTATGGAAAAGGCTCAATATTATATGAAATTAATTCAAACCGTTCAAAATAAAGGGCCTTTTCTTCTATTGGGCTATTCCTATGGTGGAAATATGGCTTTTGAAATGGCTCTTCAATTTGAAAAACAAGGACATCAAGTTTTATTTTTAGGACTAATTGATAGTTTTCCTCCCATCTCTTATCAAAATATTGCCATAGAGGATACGAAACTATTAGCAGCAATCTGGCAAATGATAGGACTAATGTTTGACAAAAAGCAAAGGAGTTGGTTTAATGAGTTAAAGCAAATCAAACCTCACAAAAGATTAGATTATGTGGTTAAAAAATTGTTGTCCGATCCGAGTGGAATTGCCATACCTGATGATTTTCTCAATTCTAGTCTTTTAAAAGTAGCCATGAATAATTTTCGTGAATTGCACGACTATATTCCTCAAGAAATTTATCCAGGAAAAATCACTTACTTCTGGGCAGAACAAAAAATCCCTCAAAGCTTAATTCGCTTATTGAACTATCAAATTCCAGACGATCTTTTAGGCGATGGATGGAGCCACTTCTCCTCTCAAGCTATCGAAAATCATTACGTGCCAGGACATCATTTCACTTTATTTAATAAAGCCAATTTTCCCAGGTTAGCACGTATAATTCAACAATGCCTAGTTCAATCTCAGGAAACTTGCCAATAATCGACGACAGCCTTGATTAGCAGTTTTATTTTTCTCATCACTATCGTCCATTTTCATTCAATCAAAAAGGAAGTAAAATCATGAAAATTTCTACGTCTGAAGCTTATTTACAAGATCGAGATCAAGTGATTCAAATTCTCACCAACTTTTGGGACAAAATATCCTACACATTTGATGAAACTTGGGGTCCCCATATTCATCATGGCTACTTTGATGATGGGGCTAACCTGACATTGTTTGAAGCTCAAGAACTTCTAACGCATAAACTGATCGATTTGGTAGATGGACGTGAAATTAAACGTATTCTCGATGCGGGTTGTGGCATGGGAGTCACAAGTATTTATCTTACCCAGCGGTTAAACGCCGTAGTAAACGGTGTCACCTTAAGTCCCGAACAAGTCGAGATTGCTCGAAAAAAAGCCAAACAAAAAGGAATCGATACCGTTGAGTTTCAAGTGGAAGATGTCCACTCCCTTAAAAGTTTTCCCGATGGCTCCTTCGACTTAGTCTGGTCTTTAGAAAGTTGTGAACAATTTTATGATAAACCCTTGTTTTTGCAACAAGCTAACCGGGTACTACAACCCAATGGTTATTTAATGTTAGCAACCTGGTGTTCTGGACATGAAGAGTATACAGACCGAGATGCCGAGAAATACAAAAGACTTTGCAAAGCACTGGATTTACCTTATATGCCAACCATTGATTACTACGCACGAGCTTTAGAAGACGCTGGCTTTAACATTATTCTGAAAGAGGATTGGTCAGATAAAGTTGCTAAAACTTGGTCAATTGCTCCGGCGAATTTCTACAGAAAATTCTGGAATTATATCTTAAAAACTGGATTTCGCGGGTTTAAGTTTGTTCAAGATTTTAAACTCATGGATCAAGGATATAAAGAGAATCGTGTGCGTTATGGAGTATTCCTCGCTCAAAAGAAATAAATTGGACTAAACGCTTGCATATTTTGAGAGAATTACCATGAAGATTAATGCCTTATCTACCCTCAAAAAACCCCGAACCGATGATAAAAAACTATGGGATATCATCTTGGGAAATGCGGGGCAAAGGACAATACTGATTGCCCACGAGTTAAAACTATTTCCCTTCTTAGCGGAAAAACCTCGCTCACTAGCAGAAATTTGCGAGGAGCTAAAAATCGAAGCTCGTCCGGCACGAGCTATACTAGGAGTCTTAGTGGGTTTAGAAATTTTAAATAGCCGAGACGGTTGTTACTCTCTTGCCACCATTGCTGAGGATTATCTACTAGACAGTAGCACCACTAGTTTTTGTGGGATGCTGGATTTCATGTTAGCTAATCAATACGTTACGTTTTCCTACGAAGGCTTTAAAAAAGCGGTATTAACGAATTCTCCTCAGTTGTATCAAAGTGATCGTCCTTTCGAGAATCACAAAGAAACAGAAGCGTTAGCACGTACTTTTACTTATGGAATGCACGGTCACAGTATGGCACCGGCTCTCGCTTGGACCGAAGTGCTAGATTTATCAAGGCACAAGCGTATGTTAGATATAGGAGGAGGATCGGGAGCGCACGCAATCGGCGCGATCTGGCGATGGCCGAATTTACAAGCAATTATCTTCGAGCAACCTCCCATCTGTCCAGTTGCACAAGAGTTCATTGAGTATTACGGCGTTCAAGACCAAGTGAAAACCTGTAGTGGAGATATGTGGCAAGATCCATTTCCCGACGCAGATATCCATTTCTATTCAGATATTTTTCATGATTGGTTACCTGAAAAGGGACGTTATTTAACGAAAAAAAGCTTTGAAAGCTTATCGTATTGTGGTCGAATTATTATTCATGAAATGCTTTTTGACGAGCGAAAGACTTCGCCCCTCACTGTAGCGTCCTATAACCTGGCTATGCAAGTCGTTATCGAAGGACAACAATATTCAGGGGAAGAATTAATCGCCATGCTACAAGAGAGCGGGTTTATCGAGGTTGAGGTTAAAGCGACTTTCGGTTATTGGAGTATCGTGACAGGATGTAAACCTTAGTTAAGATACTTAAAAGCTTTTAATTAGACTCTTGAAATTGAGGAAGAGAGTATGTCTAAACCAACAGTTATGGTCATCGGCGGAACCCGAGGGACAGGTAAAGAAGTAGTTAAGCAACTGATACAAAAAGGAATTCCTTGTGTTGTAGGAGCGCGTACTCCGTCTAAAGCTTTTTCTCTTTTCGGTGATCGAGTGGATATCGTTCCAATCGATGTTACTCGCCCAGAATCCCTACAACAATCTCTTTCACCTAACTTACAAGCCTTAATTTATACGGTTGATATTACAGGAGGTCTGGGAGGACGGGGGTTTTTCTCTAGTTCTAGCGAAATCCGTAAAGTCGTTTATCAAGGTTTAGTGAATACCGTTGATGTGGCGAAAAAACAAGGTTTTGTTAATCAATTTGTTTTGTTAACAACACTAGGAACTCGTAAACCATCTTGGTTAATAGGTTTACTCGATCTGATCAAACCTGGTATCGTGTCAGCTTGTCGAGACAAAGTAACTTATTTAGAGGAAAGTGGATTACCTTATACGATTATTCAAGCGGGCTTACTTCATAATTGGTCGACTAGCCCTACAGCTTTGGTAATTCAACAGGGAGAGATCAAGATGTCCATAAAATACCAAATTAGCCGCTGTCATTTAGCACAAGTGATTGTCACGTCTATCGCTAATCCAGATACTTATCACAAAACTTTTAATGTATATGGTGGTAAGGAAAAGATATTAAATCTCGATTCGATAGTCACTCAGTTCTCAGTATGGTAAAAAGACATGGGAGCAACTTTCCTTTAAAAACAAGCGGCTTCGTTGGCTCTTCTAGGTTCTGTGTGATAAGTTTAACTTACAGAGGATCGATCGATCTTTGTGTCCTTTGTGTCTTTGTGGTTCGTTCCACTCTCTCGCTAGGAAGACTGTATCTTGGAATACATTTTACCCACCAAACCCAAGAGAGCCCTTCGTTTTTCTTCCTGATTTGTTCCGTCTTCTTCTTTGAGATTGTATTCAATAGACCTCCTGCAAAAATAGGAACTGATTATGTAAAATAAAGTAAAACACTCAGAAAAACAATGACTTACGAAAAAGTAAAAAATTTGAATCCAGAAGAGTTTAAACGCTTTT
>NZ_JACJQV010000085.1 GCF_014696875.1 Microcystis wesenbergii FACHB-1317
TGTGCAGCAAGGGTTTGTCCCCCATAGCCTAATTCTAAGACTGTTTGGGCCATGAATCTTCTTTTAGCTGCACCTTTTAATTGAAGTGCAGTTTCACTGAGCAATTTCTTGAGAGAATCAGTTAATTCCATATACACTTACAAAGAAAAACTTGATTAATAATGTACAGGATTAATTCTACTACAAAATTGGCAGGAGGGGGCAACCATCGACCCCTACCTCCCACACTCCGAGAATGATTATTATTCTTGAGAATGAATAGTTTATTTTTTGGAAGTCCCTTACAGCGATTTGATAGAATTTCACAGTGGGTTATTTTGTGCTTTTTTGGGCAGCAATGACTGAAACCCTTGCCACATCTAGAAGGTGATCCTAATTAAGACGGGTAAATTAGTCAATTTCACGCACGACGATGATCTTTTTTTTGTGTAGTTTTATTGCAAAAAAAAAGTTTTTTTGACAAAAAGCACAAAGTATGATAAGGACGCTGTTGTATTTCTGGCTGCCAGTAGTTATTGCAGAGTTAGGTCAAAATCAGAGGATTTTCTGTTTTCAAGTGATGAAATACAGAAAAGCAGCAATTCGATCGAGAAACCGATAAAAACAGCCTAGACTAGAAAAAGAATCCTCTATCCTGACAGCTATCCTGTGGAGATTACTTTTTTAGGAACCAGTTCTGGGGTTCCCACTCGTTCCCGTAATGTCTCTAGTATCGCCCTTCGTTTGCCGCAACGGGCGGAAATATGGCTGTTTGACTGTGGAGAAGGAACTCAACACCAGTTACTGCGTAGCGACCTGAAAAGTTCCCAAATCCGACGCATTTTTATCACCCACATGCACGGGGATCATATCTTTGGTTTAATGGGACTGTTAGCCAGTATTGGATTAGCCGGTTCTGCTCAGGATATTGACATCTACGGACCCCCCGGACTAGGGGACTATCTGCGTGCTTGTGCTAAGTATTCCTATACTAATTTAGCCAATCGGGTGCGTGTCCATGCCGTTTCCCCCGGCATACTCTACGAAGATGAAGAATTTACCGTCTCCTGTCAGCTATTAAAACATCGTATTCCCGCCCATGGTTATCGTATCGCCGAAAAAGACCGTCCGGGACGTTTTGATGTGGAAAAAGCCAACGCTTTAGGTATTCCCCCCGGACCAATTTACGGCAAGCTGAAAAAGGGGGAAACTGTCACCCTCCCCGATGGCAGCAAAATTCGCGGTCAGTCCCTCTGCGGGGAACCAGAAATCGGCCGTAAAATTGCCTACTGTACCGATACTATTTTCTGTGAAGGCTCGATCGAATTGGCACGCGATGCAGATGTGTTAATTCATGAGGCGACTTTTGCACACCAAGATGCCGGGTTAGCCTTTGAAAGTGTTCATTCCACTTCGACGATGGCAGCCCAGGTGGCCTTGGCAGCCCAAGTAAAATTGTTATTAATGACCCATTTTAGTCCCCGTTATCTACCGGGGAATTCTCTGGATATTTCCAATCTGTTAGAGGAAGCGCGGGCAATTTTTCCTAACACTAAATTAGCCTACGATTTCCTCACCTACGAAGTCCCTCGCAACCGTCAAGAAATGGTCTTAGGAGTTAAGTAATTATGCCAGCAGCAGTGGAAGAAAAAAGCATGGTTCCCACGGTTTTAGTGGGTATTGGTGGCACGGGTAACGAGATTTTATCGCGATTGCGTCGTTTAATCGAGGAAAGTTATGGCAGTTTGAGCAATTTTCCGATTGTCAGTTTTTTGGTGGTTGACACGGATAAGGATTATAAAATCAGTAATCCTGAAGCTGCCGGCAGTGCTTTTAAAGATAACGAAAAACACTGGTCCCGGGTGAGCGGAAAACAGGTACAGGAGATGGTATCTGACATGGATAGATATCCCTGGATTAATAGTTGGTTTCCCCCGGAATTAGAGAGAAATATTACTTCCCTGGAAGCGGGGGCGGGACAAATTCGCGCCTGTGGTCGTTTTGCTTTATTTTGTAATTATCATGAGATCCAAAGAAAATTTCTAGACGCGGTGAGACGGGTAAAAGGACAAGAAAACTTTATGCTCGATCGCTATGGAATTAAAGTTAGTAATAGTGCTATTAATGTCTTTACTACGGGGTCTTTAAACGGTGGTACGGGTAGCGGAATGTTAATCGATCTAGGCTACTGTATTCGCAATTGGTTACGCGGGGAAAGTAGTCCTTTAAGTACGGCAATTGTTCCCACTCCTGAAGCATTTGCGGGGATTAGTGTCGGCGATCGAGTTTTGGCTAATGGTTACGCTGCCCTGATGGAATTAAATTACTTTTCTGACTACAGAACCGAATATCATCAACAGTTTAGCAGCGGTTTAGTCGATGAAGTGGTTAGTAAGTTACCCCCCTTCGATTTTACCTATTTAGTGGGGACAAAAAATGGCGAAGGTGATTTTAAACTCGGTCAAATTCGGGAAATGATCGCCCAAAATATTTTTCTAGATATGACCTCTGATTTTGCACCCCATAAGCGTTCTATTAGAGATAATATTAAGGGTTCTTGGGCGCAAGCTGACCCTGGGGGCCGCGGTTATCCTAAGCAATTTATGAGTTTTGGGCTATCAACTATTGAAATTCCTATTGCCCAAATTCGGACTTCTTTATCGGAACGTTTAGCCAAAGATTTAATTAATTGGTGGCTGAATGATTCCGTGATTTTACCCGCTCAAATGTTGGAGTTAGTAAGAGGTGATATCCTCAAAAGAATGCGCTTGAGCGAAGGGGAATTAATTATGGATTTATGTGCCGACAAGGATCGCTCTTTAATTGCCATAATCTCCCAATGGATTAACGAAACTCGTCAGGAAATCAATCAAGATAATTGGCTATCTTGTACCAAACAGGGTGTTAATATTTTAGGCAATGAACAGGGGAAAATTCTGCAATTTATTAATGATTATTTAACGCCAAGAGTTGAGGAATTTAAACGCAATCATTTACTAGAATTGAGTCCCGATGAACGGCTACACGGCGATTACCTGAAAAAGATTTATAGTAACCGGGATGAAATTATTCAACGGGGAAAAAAGTCCCTAGAAATGGAGTTTTATAATATCCTTGAAGATCGAAACCGTGGAGTAAAATTTGCCGAGAGTTTTATTCTTTTAGTACGACAAGTCTTCACCGACATAGCAGAAAAATTCCGTCGCGATCAAGAACAGGTTTGGAGTCAAAACGAAAGTAAACGTCAACGAGAATACGATACAGCCTTAGCGGAAATTAATGATCTGAAAGATAAACTTCATATCTCGAAAAAAGATAAGATGGAAGAATATTGTGAACAAGCTTTAACGGGATTGGAAGGCTATTTAATGGCCAATATTCAACGAAAAACCAGAGGTGCAGGAGTAGAGGTTATTAATCGTTTACTGGAACATCTTAATCAATTAGAAAGCCGTTTTAATCGCTTTCGTCAGAAATTAATTCAAAGTCGCGATCTATTTAATCTCCAAGCTAATCAACAGATCGATAGTGCCGATGCTTTGTTAATTAATGGGATTAAATTATTTGACAGACAAGAATTAAATGGTCTTTATCAAGACTTTATCGAACAATTTGCCTCGGGGATTGCCGGTAACAAAAATGCCTACGATACAGGTATGGATAACCTTTGTTTACCCCTCTCAGAAGAGATTTTAAAGCAATCTAGCCCCCTCTGGAAAGAAACGCGCCGCGCCGATGAAAATATGCGTTTATTTGACATCACCGAGATTGCCGATATTCGTCAAAGAGATTTTCAACAAGTTATCCTAAACCAAGCTAATCAACTTCTACAAAATGCTCCCGCTAGTAGTCGCATTCAGCAGGAATTAGCCGCTTGCGATCGCTTGTTAAAAATTTATAACAACGATGCCGATATTATCAATAATCTTCGCATTGCCTACCAAAAATCGCGACCCCTAATTATGCTTAATCCTGCGGTTTTGCGGGGAAAAGATGCGGGTTTTACACCGCAATTAAATCAAAATGTTGCCCTGATTGGGGGAAGAAATACCAATAACCCTGCAGCCCAAAAAATTATGCCGAAACTGCGGGAATTTATTGCCAACGAAGACGATATTAAACCCTTGGGAGAAGTGGAAAAACATCGTCTTGTCTTCGTGCAGGAAATTGGCGGGTTTTCCCTACGCTGTCTCGAGGGAATGCGAGAACTGCGGCAATCCTATCAGGACTGGAAAGGAGAATTTATTCTCGCTAAACGCGCTCAACAAATGGGGGAAAATCGCGATTTACCCATCCCCGTACATATCCAAAAGGAACCTCCTTTCTGGGATGTTTTTCCCGAAGATCCGAGTATTTATCAATTGGTGGTGACAGCCCGGGCTTTAAAAGTGCTTTTTCCAGAAGTCAATCGAGTCACTAATGAGAAAACAATTCGCTATGAAATTAAAACCGCAACGGGATTAAAAAAAGTCGATATCGCCACCAGTTGGGAAGATGCGGTACAGGTGTTAGAAGTAAAAGCTTGTCGCGAAGATAAGGAAAAAATTCAAAGTCAGGTGACGGCTAAGTTACAGGCTGCAGCCACTCCCGAGAAAAAACAAGCTTTGTATCGGACTTTTATCCAATATTTACAACAACGTTCCGAGGAGTTGACAGGAGGAAAAGATAATACAGAATATAAACGGGAAGATGCAATTATTTTGCAGTTAATCCATAACTATAAGTTGGATAGCGGTGGAGAAATTCCTCTTTCTCCGGTGACGGAAGTGGCTAACCCAGCTTTAATTATCTGCGGTAATTGTGGACACAAAAACCCGCCCTCGTCTAATTTTTGTTCTAAGTGTGGGGCAAAATTAGTTAAGTAGAAATTAGATTTTGGGTTGGATCCCCCCTGCCCCCCTTGATAAGGGGGGTGCCGATAGGCGGGGGGATCTACCTTGATAAGGGGGGTGCCGATCCCCCCTTAATCCCCCCTTGATAAGGGGGGAATCTGACAATTTTTAACACCTGATAAGGGGGAATCTGACAATTTTTAACACCTACCTAATTTAACAGAAAAAGTGGGGGTGTTAGCTGGACTAACATCCCCCACAATGAAAATTTTCGGGAAAAATTGCCTAATAGCGAAAAAACTGGATTATAATAAGGTCTTTACCCAAGATTTTTGCAGCCTCGCTAACTGCCATAAAGCCCAATCAAAACCCCTGTTTATCGAGAGAAAAACCAATGGTAGCCACTTTAAAAGGACGAGATGTTTTAAGAATAACCGACATGAGTAGCCAAGAAATCAGCGCCCTACTCAATCTATCGGCACAGCTTAAAGCTGGTAATCTTAACCCTAGCTGCAACAAAGTCTTAGGATTGCTATTTTATAAAGCTTCCACCAGGACCCGGGTTTCCTTTACCGTCGCTATGTACCAGTTAGGGGGACAGGTGATCGATCTTAATCCCAGTGTAACCCAAGTGGGGCGCGGGGAACCCTTAGCCGATACGGCCCGGGTACTCGATCGCTATCTCGATATTCTCGCAGTTCGCACCTTTAAACAAGAGGATTTAGAAGCTTTTGCTAATTACTCGCGCATCCCGATTATCAACGCTTTAACGGATTTAGAACATCCCTGCCAGATATTAGCCGATTTACAGACTATCCAAGAGACTTTTCAGACTTTACGGGGAATTAACCTCACCTATGTGGGGGATGGTAATAATGTCGCTAATTCTCTGCTCTTAGGTGGCGCTTTGATGGGGTTAAATGTGCGGGTTGCTTCCCCCGCAAACTATCAACCGGATGGGGAAATTGTCGCCAGCGCCCAAGCTATTGGCGAGAAAACCGGTAGTAAAATCTTAATCACCGACGATCCCGTTACGGCCGTAAAAGAATCTCAGGTGGTCTATACTGATGTCTGGGCAAGTATGGGACAGGAAAGCCTCGCTGATGCCCGAATTCCCGTTTTTCAGCCCTACCAAGTCAATGAACAGCTAATGAGTCACGCTGACAAAGACGCGATTATTCTCCATTGTTTACCTGCTCACCGGGAGGAAGAAATTACCAACGGGGCGATCGAGGGTGTACAATCAAAAGTCTGGGAGCAAGCGGAAAATCGGATGCACGCCCAAAAAGCTTTAATGGTGAGTTTATTGGGATTAATCTAGCTCCCGATGGTCAGTTACTAAAATAATTATTAAACTAGATCATCAATCATCCTAAGACCTGTCCGACACCAGAAGTTAACGCTAGGATTGATGGTAAGAGCAATAATCAGGGCAGCCTCCACACAAACTATATGTCAGACACCTCCGCCGTTAAAAAATATCTCGCCCATTGGTTTCAATTGGGAAAAAAAGTTGTTTGTCCCAAAAACCAAGCTATGCTATTTCCGCTGCCTATTTTCAATGGCGATCGCTATTCGTCGGAGTTTGAAGATTGTTGGCAAAAAATGCTCGATCCTGAAAGTGGCGATTGTTATCTAGAAGGTACTCAACAAACTATCCAAGACTTACTTTCCCCTCAATGGGAATTTCATCCCTGCGCTCGTTGTACTATACCTGTACCAATTGAGGTACTGGGCCAATCGGGTTTATCCTGTCCCTGCCATGATTTGAGTAATTGGCCTAATTTAGAATTACCCTTACCCCATTTACCCGTCAATAGTCGAGAAAATCTCGATCGCATCCGGCAAAGATTGCTAAAAAATTCTCCCTCACATTAACCGGACAAAAAGAGACGTTAGAAGTAACGTCTCGAAAAAAGGATTGATATTTAGGGTCTGCTGAATAAATCTAAAAACCTTGTTGGATAAGACTTTTAGACTTTTTTTTCCTCAAAAAGTGCCAGCCGTTGCGGGGATCGGGGGGAAAATTCAGGTACTTTTTCCCTGAAAATTAGGTAATTGACTACCTCAAAATCGGTAAAACCCCACACCCCACCTGCCCCCCCGATGTCGGGGGGGTTGGGGGGGCCACACCCTGCCCCCAGGAAAAGCTTTTTCAGCAAACCCTATTTAACGATTTCTGCCAAAAAGATTGACTAAATCTCGCAATCTCTCGCTATATTCTCCGGTTAAAGCTTCCTGACGATAGCGCCATGACCAATTGCCTTCTGCGACACTGGGGGTATTCATCCGCGCATCCGATCCTAAACCTAACACATCCTGTAACGGTACGATCGCCTGATTAGCCACGGAACTATAGGCCAGTCGAATCAGATCCCAAGCCACTCCCTGACCACTGGGAGCGCCAAGATATTGATAAAGTCGCGCTTTTTCGTAGTCATTGGCGTTATCCTGAAACCAGCCCACAGTGGTATTATTATCGTGAGTGCCGGTATAAATCACACAGTTGCGTTCGACGTTGAAAGGAAGATAGGGATTACCCGCATCACCCCCAAAAGCAAAGTGGAGAATCTTCATACCAGGGAAGGCAAAGTGATCGCGAAAATCTAGAACTGCTTGGTCAATATCGCCCAAATCTTCGGCAATAATCGGCAATTTACCTAAACGAGCGCCAATAGTATTAAAGAGATCATAACCTGGGGCCTTGAGCCAACGACCATTAATAGCGTTTTCCTGGCCAAAAGCCACCGCCCAATAGGCCTCTAATCCGCGAAAATGATCGATACGGATGATATCGACTAGGGAAAGAACCGCTTTTAAACGGCGTACCCACCAGTCAAAGCCCGTATTTTTGAGATAATCCCAGTTATAAAGAGGATTTCCCCATAATTGCCCCGTTTCTGAGAAATAATCCGGGGGAACCCCCGCCACTTCCAAGGGATTACCGGTTTGGGGATCTAGTCGGAAAACCTGCGGATTTGCCCAAACATCGGCACTATTATGGGAGACATAAATGGGGATATCACCGATAATCTCGATACCGAGGGAGTTAGCATAGCGTTTTAGGGCTAACCACTGCTCAAAAAACTCAAATTGCAGGAATTTGTGCAGAAAAATCTCCTCTTGTAACTCCTGTTTCGGTGTTTCCAACGCACCCCAATGACGTTCGCGAATTTCTGTCGGCCATTCCATCCATGCTTTACCCTGGTAAGCGTGGGATAAAGCCATAAATAGGGCGTAATCCTCTAACCAATCGGCATTGCCAGCACAAAAGCCGGCAAACTGTTTGTAAAGAATTGTGTCAGAACCCTTGACAAAATTGCTCGCCGCCTTTCTAAGTAGGGGAATTTTCCAGGCGATCAATTTATCAAAATCCACTTGATCGAGGGGAAAATCGGGAATATCCTCGAAATCTGCGTCACTAAGCAGGTTTTTTTCCCGAAGAAGATCGAGACTAATCAGGAGATGATTGCCAGCAATGGCACTAAAACTCATGTAGGGAGAGTTACCGTACCCTGTCGGGCCTAAAGGGAGAATTTGCCAGAGTTTTTGACCACTTTGAGCCAAAAAATCGATAAATTGATAGGCTTCTCTACCTAGTTCTCCAATCCCGTAACGACCGGGATGACTGGTGGGATGAAGCAAAATACCGCTAGAACGGCTAAAAGCCATGAAAAAACCCCCTTATCAATGATTCGGTTAGCAGTTATTAAGTGTTTAAAGCTGAATGCTCACTGCTATCTCCAAGCTAACCCGATCTCGATCATTAAGGGCAATACTTAACAACTTTATTAGACCTATACTAGGTAGGCGCAATTAAAGTTATGGAATCCTCTTCGGGTTTCGGCTTCGGCACGAGGGACGATCTGCCGTCCGCTCTCTCCTGCGTAGGTTAGGATACGACTTTGAACCCTTCTGCTCTCTGTTGGTTTAGGCATGAGATAAATACGCTCTACTTAGATTTTTTTGTATTGGCGAGTGGTTCGGTAAGTCTGATGAGGATCGTTCAATTTTTCTGGGTTTGTATATTCAAGCTCTCCCTCCTGGATCAAAGGTTTAATATGCTCGCATAGTAGATGTTTCCTGCTTCGTTGTAGTAACGATGCTAGTTCGCTTGATGAGCGATCTTTGATTTCACATAAGTCAAGAATTAATTCTCTTATTTCTTTCGTGCCGGGTCGCTTCCCTAAGCTCGCTAACCGTTCCTTTAAAGATTCCGATTCAACAACAGCGAATAGATCAAGCTCAAGTTGTTTAGACGCAAATGTACTACTGTCTGGATTAGAGGTGTCCAGCTGTCCAGATAAGCTTTCCGCTCCCTCTGTACTACTGTCTGGATTAGAGGTGTCCAGCTGTCCAGATAAGCTTTCCGCTCCCTCTGTACTACTGTCTGGATTAGAGGTGTCCAGCTGTCCAGATAAGCTATGATCTCTCGCGTTACTTTCCGGATTAGAGTCTTTGTCTCGATCGGGCCGAGCGGACTGAGCGCCTGAAGCCAGAGTGTAACAAGTAGCCGAGCCTTTACCCTGCTGTTCGAGCAATCCAGCGTCCCGTAAGCGTCTTAGATGATGACTGGCGGTGAGAGTATCAACATCGTTAGTAACACGGTAAATTAAGTTATTAATCATTCCCACTTGTCTTAATACCACAAGTGCTTTTGTTTCATCTGGACTTAATGTGTGATTTTTAAATTGTGTCAGCCATTGAATATCCTCGTCATCGAGAAGATGATGGGTAAAAAGAGTGACGCGAAAATAATCTCTATCTCGGTTGGAAACGAATAGAGGTAGAGTCAGATTAGCCTCTAACATTTTGTCTAACATAATTTTACCACCCGATCCTTTGGTTTCCGCCATATTCACTTCATGGAGAACTGTGGCAATTTTTTCGTTACGAGTTTTTGAAGTCGGTTGATCGAATTGATCTGTAGGTTTGAGAGAATAGCCTGGATTATGAATCTCTAAACGATCGGAGAAACGGATAATTTGAACGGGACTTCGCTCTCGATAATTGCGGTGCATGACGGCATTCACAATTGCCTCCCGAATTACTCTACGAGGGATGATAGGGATTTCTCTTCTGTGAATACCGTTTTCGTCAAGACTGAAAGCTTTGGGCAGATCGTTGAGTACCAGGGTGATTAGTCTAGGAATCGCTAACAGTAGAGGTTCCCGGACTTCAACGACTTGAAAACGCTTATCGGGATCGGCGACCCATTCTTTCCCTTCTACAAGAATGTAGTCGATACGGTGCATGGGGCAATGGCGACGTAGAGTGATCGCGTTTCCAAATAGAATTAAGCCAGCAAAGGTAAGGCAGTATTCTCCTTTTTGGGTAGGATGTTTAACGATCGCGTTCAGAGAGTATAACAATTCCCGATCATCATAATTGAGTTCGCTCGCATCAGGATTAAAAGCTTTTCTCTCTCTACGGTAAGCGGCGATCGCTTCGGGAGCGAGATCGTCTAGAGTAGCATCGGGAAAGGGAGTAGCGTCGTAGCTTTGGGAGTTACGCTCCCGATAGAAAAGTTCGATATCTGTTTCGGTTAGTCTCTGATCGGTGGAGGCGATCCGTCTAAACCCGCCCTTTGAGATTCCTCTACTGGTAATATAAACGGGTTTTTCCGAGGGCTGGGCTTCGGGGATAAAAGCGACGACCAGGGTTTTTCCGCTTTTAGTCACTGTCTCTACCCGCGGGCGAATCGTAATATTAAACACTTCCCGGCATTGGCTGGCGAGATCTCGTTGAATTTTGTCCGGGTCATCGAGTCCTTCGATCTCGTATTTATCGCCGTCGCTACCCTCTAGAGCTTTAATTCCTAAAATCAAGTAACCGCCATCTAATCCTGGTTCGTTGGCGAACGCACTAATCGTTTCCCAACAGCTTTTCCCGAATTCCGATCCTCGTTTTACTTCAATCTGAACACTCTCATCCTGAGCGATGAGCAGTTCCCAAAGTTCGTCGAAAGTTAGCATTGTTATTCGCCTCCTTCTCCTAGTTCAAGGTCGATGGCGGATAAATCGAGGTCATCAACTCGGATTTGAGCGGTCATCAGTTGATGGAGAAGGTTCTGAGATAAATCTTGTAAAGTATTTAATTTTGCCCGATGTTGATTGATTTTTTCCGAAATTAGGTCTAATGTAGTTGTTGAAATTGCATATTTAACAAACAAATTGTCAGGAACTGTATAAAGTAAAAATTCAGGTAAAAGCCGAACATTTACCCTGATAACAAGGATGTCTGTTGCACAAAAACCATTTAAATATTTTTGTAGATAAGGTCGTAGCTTTCCGAATAAAACGTCATTAACAGGAAATTCTATCTTACCAATTTTAACTTTAGATTCAAGACCGAGACCAACTAAATTGGGAAAACCGCTCGCTATATATTCAAGTTCTGTATAAGGCGTATTTCCCTTTTCAACAGGCTGATAGTTTGTCGATATTTTTTGATAACATTCGCCCAATTTATCTAATTTCCAGTCTTTGGCTAGACTGATATTTTTTAAGTATTGCATTGCTCTCAATTACTCCGAAGCTTTATGGCAATCTCACTTTTTATCTTTACTCCCTCACTGTCCATCTCTCCAAAACTTTTCAGTTAACAGAGTATCCACATCCTTCGCAAAAGGCCAAACATTAGGAAAATCGGTATCAGGATAATCCTCGCGCACCGACTCCAACGCTTCCCCGTAGGATTCCTCGAAGATCTCGACTAGAAAGCTTTTTAAACTCGGTGAGTATTTAAACTCTTTTTTTAACTCGTTGCGAAAATTCCGGCTCTCGATCTCCCATCCCCGATAACAATCCGGGAGAGGGACATAACACCGTTTTAAGAGATGCTCCAGTAAACGAACCAGAAAACTATGAACCGATTTACGTTGACTAATTCCCAAGGATTCCACCTCCTCGATTAAATTGTCCAGATCGATCGCCGCAAAATCCCCAGCTTTTAATCGATCTACTGTTTCGTCGATCCAGAGAGCGAAATCGGTATCGTAGAGCGTTTTCGTGGTTGTTGGTGTCATGCTCACGTCCTCTCGGTATTCTTTCACTATCCTAGCCGAACCGGCTCAAAATTTTTTTAATACTTCCAACTCCTCTAAGATTATAGATATCTTGTGAGAACCAAACTCTGTTTTGCCCATGAGTAGAAAACGGGTTTCTCCGAGAAACCCGTTTTCTGTGCGTTACTCACTGAACTTCTCCCATAGATATCTACTACAATAGCCAAAAACTCTTATCCATCAGACGACAGATAATGTGTGACTGCACAACAGCCTAAGCGGGTGAGGGGAATCGAACCCCTATCATTAGCTTGGAAGGCTAGGGTTTTACCACTAAACTACACCCGCATTTTCTCAGTAGCTTTGTTATCATAACACGAATTGCCGATTTTTGCAAGTAGGGATTTTCGGTTTGTTAATCGCCTCTAGATGGTCATAGATCGCCTAAAAATCCCGATCGCTCCTTTTTATCCCCGATTTGGCTAAAAGTTTCTTCCACGCGATCGAGGTCTAGTTGGGAGAAATTATCGATCGCCCAGTTAGACACTCTCTGCATAAAATGGAAGGGGTAGGTATGAGCGATTCCCACCACCTGCATTCCCGCTCTTTTTGCCGCTTCGCAACCGGCAAAAGTATCTTCAATCACCAGACATTCCCAGGGTTGCAATTGCAGATTAAAATTCCAACGATTGAATCTTTCTACGGCCAGTAAATAACCATCCGGTTGAGGTTTACTGGTGCTGATCTCATCACCGGTGACAATGACACTAAAATAATCCCCAAGGCCCGTCTGTTGCAAGATCGATTCTACTTCCGAGCGTATTGCTCCCGTCACCAAACCGATTTGTAGATCCCTGGCCTTAACTCGTTTTAAAAAAGAGTATATCTCTTCATAAATAGGAAGTTTCTCTAATTTTTCTAATTTTTCTCGGTATAAACTCGCTTTTTTGTTAATTAACTTAGTCAGATACTCCTCGGTCACTTGACGACCGCGACGGGTGAGAACATTACGCAAACAGACGCGATCGCTTCTTCCCAGACATAACTCCGCAAATTCCGACCCTAGGGGCAGTAAATTTTCCCCGAGCAAGATTTCATTGATTAACTCTTGATGGATTGGTTCATCATTGATGATCACCCCATTAAAATCGAACAGAACAGCCTTTAACATCAATCTTAGACAGAAAAGCTAATAAATAATAAGTAGGTGGGTATTAAAAATTGTCAGACACCCCCATGATCAAGGGGGATCCCCCCGCCTATCGGCACCCCCCTTATCAAGGGGGGCAGGGGGGATCAAAACCCCCCTTATCAAGGGGGGCAGGGGGGATCAAAACCCCCTTATCAAGGGGGGCAGGGGGGATCAAAACCCCCCTTATCAAGGGGGGCAGGGGGGATCAAGGACAAAATCTATCTTCAATTTAATTGAAACCACTTACTTAAATATTCTTGATTATACTAAAGTTTTTCGTCGAGGCTGGGCGGGTTTTGTCCCTTACCCCATCTCAACAAACAATTTTAATCGGAAAATTGCCAAGGCCTTGACAAATTTCCAGATTTGCTCTATTATTTTGTTATAGTGGGAATCCGTGCTGCCCTGTAACCCCCCTATTTGGGGCTGAGATATTAGCCAAAAATATAACAAAAGAATTTAGGCCATTGTTTCCGATACCCAACGGCGGAATAATTCCACAGCAATCCGATAACGAGAGTCTTGGCATTCGATGACATGATGATTTTCAAGGGTTTTTAGGGCCCGGTCGAGAGTTGTGGCAGTTAGTCCGGTGCTGGACAGTAAATCTGCCCGGGTTAATCCTTGCAGATGGGGAGAAAGAACTATTAAAATCTCCCCTTGTCCGGCCGCATCTTGTTTAGCCTGTTTCCAGACACCCGTAAAATAATAATTCCCCCTTTGAAAAAACTCGTCATCGATAGCTTTTTCCACATCTTCCACCTGAAAACGAATATCTTGGGGACGTTGCAACTCAAAGACCTGTTTATTATAAAAACGTACCAGATGAAAGCCGATCAATTGTACTAAATAGGGTTGACCGTGGGTAAGTTGATAAATTTTGTCCAAAGCAGATGGGGTATAGTCTAGGGGAAAATCCTCGTCTTCCCCAACGGGATTAGCGAGGATAACGCGAGTGGACTCAGGAGAGAGGAAACTAACTGGAATCGGGTAAACACTGCCAAAAAAAGGATGAAAATAATCGGCAGTCATCTCCTCTAGGGTATGTAATCCGGCAAAAACAAAAGCTAGACGCGGACTACTCTGGACAAGGGAACGCAGATAGCCGAGGAAATTCTGGGGGAGGGTATTCGCTTCGATTAAATCCTCAATTATCTCGAACTCATCGAGGGCAATAATTAAACCAGTTTTAGCTTTTTCCGCCAGAATCTGGCGCATCAGACGGTCTAAATAACGATTAAAATACATTTCTGGATGTTGGCAGATTTTTTCCTCTTCTGGGGCATCAATTGCCAAAGTTTGGGCGATTTCCTCAGCCATAGTCAGGAGAACTTCGGCTAGGCTGGTTACTGTGGCCAAGCGCTGTAAATTAATGTAGATAACGGAGACATTTGGTGGAAGATAGGCCTCCAGATTGCGTAGAATCGAAGTTTTACCCATGCGACGATGACCATAGAGAACTACGGAGGATAGGTTATCTCCCGACCACATTGACTGAAGTTCCCGCAGGATATCCCCACGACCAACAAAGCGTTGACCGATCACCGGATCACCGATAATGTAGGGATTAGGAATCGGTTGGGTAATAGTTACCGTTCCCACCGTTCCCGCGATGGATGCGCTAATTTTTAGCCATTTTAGGACGATAGAAAGGATTAATTCTTTTTCTGCTGGGGGTAAATTGGCCGCCTGTTGGTCGGCTATATCGATTAATTCCCCGATAATCCGATTAAGAGCGAGGGATCTGGTCTGTTGGGAGTAACTTCTCTGGACTAAAGCCATTTCTGCGATAACTCGATTTAAACTGCTGATAGCTTGCCAAGTTTGCGGACGTAATGACGGTTCTGGGGCAATGGGGGCAACCTCCAGGGAAGCGATACTATCGGGAGTTGCTGCCTGACTAAATCGGTGTAAAGTTTGGGCGAGGCTATACATTTCTTCCCCGTAGGCGAGGGAACGTACCACAGCAAAGGCTTTTTCGGCTTTTTCGGTGTCCTGTTGGCGAAGATACCAAAAACCGGCGGCGGCGGCACGAGCAGGGGTATCTAGACGGATTTTGCTGTCAGGAAAAGAAAACGGTTTCGCGGACGCATATTTTAACAATTGCCAATCGGAGGGATTTTCTGCCAGACGGGAGACGCGATAGATAATTTCTGCCTCTGGGAATTGCGATAAAACGCGATTAACAGCGGCAAGGACAGGAATAAACTGGCGGCTGTACCGAAGGTATTGATTGAGGTTATTAATAGCCGTTTCCCAGTCTTGCTGTAACCATTGTTGTAGAGTCGAGGTTAACCCCGGCAGCGGTAGAAGGGTAATACGGGGAAAAAGTCGCCCTTGGGGACCAGCCAAAAGCCCGATTAGCCAATTATCAAGACGGAAAAAGGCGAATATAAACCCCACGCCGCACACCACGCCGAACACCACGCCCAACACCACGCCCAACACCACACTCCACCCCACGCCCAACACCACGCCGGACACCACGCCGAACCCCACGCCGGACACCACGTTCCACACGCCGGACACCACGCCGAACCCCACGCCGAACCCCACGCCGTACACCACGCCCAACACCACGTTCCACACGCCGTTCGCCACGCCGTACCCCACGCCGTACCCCACGCCCCACACCACGCCCCACACCACGTTCCACACGCCGTTCGCCACGCCGTTCGCCACGCCCCACACCACGCCCCACACCACGCCCGACACCACGCCCAACCCCACGCCGGCCCCCACGCCGGCCCCCACGCCGGCCCCCACGCCGTACACCACGCCCCACACCACGCCGAACCCCACGCCCACCCAATTAACAGAAAGTCCTAAATTTGCCGCTATGCTACAGATAATCAGAGGGGTAATTACAGTTAAGAGAAGACCCTGAATACCTAGACGCAATTGTACGGGATGGTCGCGGAGAAATTGTATTTTATCGCGCCATGTTTTCTGTTCTTTTAATTCATCGCCGCCGCCTCTCGTTTCCACATACCAGCGCACTGCTTGGGGAAAATAAAACACCCAGTACAACAGCAAAAGATAATCAAAAGGATTCCATAAAGATAAATCGCGTTTGAGTTTAGGAGCGAGATTAATTCTGGGGACGGTGCTTTCCTTCATAATTTCTATCTCTAGCTATTTACCCGGTGATGGTTTATTAAGTAGTTAGGTGTTAACTGTCAAACACCCCCCTTATCAAGGGGGGCAGGGGGGATCAAACCCCCCTTATCAAGGTAGGAGCAAACCCCCCTTATCAAGGGGGGCAGGGGGGATCAACCCCCCCTTATCAAGGTAGGAGCAAACCCCCCTTATCAAGGGGGGTAGGGGGGATCAAACCCCCCTTATCAAGGTAGGAGCAAACCCAAAAATTAAATCAACTTATTATTTAGTTATAACCTAAGTTCGGGATGCTGAGTTATTGACTTTGGTTTGATAAAGTTTAAAACAACTTTGCATCACCTCTCGCGGCTTTCCTTGACTTTGCCTAACAAGAGAACTTATTTCCTCCTCAGTAAAAGTCACTCTGGTTTGACTTAGACGATGACTAATAAACTCTTTAATTTTAGCTTCATCCCATAATTTAATCGAAAATTGTTGACAAATTCCCTCGAAAGGTGAGTCACCTCCTTTGTTATCAGGAAATAAAACATCAAGGGGACGATTAGCCGCTACTACTAATCTTAAAGGTGGATCGGGACGATTGGCCAACTCTCTTAATTGACTTCTAAGCTGATAGCTGAAATATTTTTGAGTCATATTATCTACCACATCCAATAATAACAGGATTTTGTGTTTTTCTAATTCCCTAGTTAATCTAGTTCCTTTGAGCGGTTTATCGTAATTCGCAGCTATACCAATCTGATTACATAATTCATAATAAAAATCCTTATCTCCTGCTAATCCTTCTAAGTTTAAATACAAGGGTTGTCGCTGACTAAGTAAATACTCCCTTGCTTGATGGTAAATTCCCCAAAGCAGGGTGGTTTTTCCCGTTCCCCTTTCCCCGATAATAGCAGCACTACTGCCGGAATTTAAAACCTCAAAAATATCTTTAATTTCTTGTTCCCGGCCAAAAATCTGCTGAATTTCTTCAATACCTCCGGAAGTGGGTTTAAAAGGATTATGGGCATTTTTTTGGGGTTGTAATTGCGGAAAATATTTAAAAATAGTCTGAACTGGAATCGCTCTTCCTCCTAAATCAGTAAACTCATCTCTGGTTTTATTCACCACTCCGCACACTTTCCCCGTGCGTAAATTTAACAGAGGTGAACCACTAAAACCGGGTTGTACTTGCCCTAATTTAAACTTGATTAAGGGGTTTTCATCCCCCGTTAAACCTATATACTCAAAGTCACTAGGATCACCGTTCGGATAATCGTTGGTATAGCCAAAAGTGTATAATTTATCTGTTAATTGTAAATCGTGATCAAAATCGACATATTTGTGATCTAAAGGCGAGTTTAATTGTAAAAGAGCCAGATCGATCCCATCTAGATTCGGTAAGTCGATAATTTTAGCCCCAGAAATTTGACCTTGCCAAATTATCTCGATAGTCTCGCGATTATCCCGCGCATCTTTTACCACATGAAGACAGGTCAAAATTAACCCTTGTCCCACAAAAAAGCCTGTTCCTGACCCATAGATTAACTTTAACCTGACAGTGTACGGGGGTAGAGATTCCGGGGTAAGCATTTAATCAATTTATCCCCCCCATTCCAGAGTAATTTTTAAATTTCCCTTTCCTTCACCTTCCACAATTAAAGCGGTTAGTTTACCAGATTTTACCCTGACTTCTACCCCAAATTCTACGGTGGCCTTTT
Organism: Microcystis wesenbergii FACHB-1317; assembly: GCF_014696875.1. Lineage (GTDB taxonomy): Bacteria > Cyanobacteriota > Cyanobacteriia > Cyanobacteriales > Microcystaceae > Microcystis > Microcystis wesenbergii_A. The sequence goes on from NZ_JACJQV010000085.1 coordinate 17,830, forward strand.
TGGGTTTCACTTTACTTATCGTAGCAGCGATCGATTCAGTAACTGCCTCAATTGTATCAGCCACACTTTGAAAGTCAAATATTTGATCGGATACTTCCCGTTCACCACCGAAACTTCTCGCTTCCACTAACATGGTGACATTTTCTTTAACTTTAACTGAAATAATCTCAGATTTAGATTCTGGCATAAGGCTCCTCCAATGACCCGTTTATGGTTTTCTCGATTGGTTCTCGGACAAACTTATAGCGGAAGTAAAAATGCTTATATATATTTCGGCACGGATTCCCATTATACTAGAAAGTATAGGTCAAATCGAGGGATTTTGTCAACTCTTTTTCGCCATTAATCTATTTGTGTTATGCAGTGGAGGGGGTTATAAGGAATGAAACCCCGATAGAGACAGACATTGCTGCGATTTTTGTCAATTGTTTTCGCTTTAGAACGAACTAATCAATTAAGTCTCTTGCCAGATAAGGATTTAGTCAATTTATGCCCCCATATCGAACCATACCAAGTAACGAGGAACCTTCTTTTTCCTCTTCTTCAATCGCCGATTTCGGGACAATGACGACGTTAACCGATTCTTCGACTTCGTTGAATAGTTCTAAAACATATCCTTCCTCACCCCCCTTCGGATGGGCAACTATATCAACAAGAATCGCCGAATCACCCTGCTTAAGATTGTATTCGGGAACGTCGCGGGCTAGGGTCACTTCTTCGTATAGTTGCGCCATGGTTTATTTTTCCTTTCGGGGTTTGAGGGTGATAAATTGAAATTGATGATCTAGGTTTCGTTTTAGCCAAATCGTGACAACGAATAGGGGAACTTGATTACTGCTGATTAATTCGCCCTCGACTCGATCGAAGGTTCCGTATTCGATTCACCGATCAAGTGTATTAATTGATATTGTTTCAAGTTTTTTTTGGGGTTGTAATTGCAGAAAGTTTTTTGAAATAGTCTGGACTAAAAAGGCTTATATATATTTCGGCACGGATTCCCATTATACTAGAAAGTATAGGTCAAATCGAGGGATTTTGTCAAGTCTTTTTTGCCATTAATCTATATAATTGTCGGGCTGCTCACCAGTCATTGTCCTGAAAAAAATTATGCCCTAGTTTGTTAAACAAGCATATATGCAGCGGTTAACCGAGACAGGACAGGAGGCAAAAAGGGAATCATTGGACAGAAAGAGGCGATGGGATGTTATTATTTAAAGCCGATTCCCCGGAAGCAGCCGAATCGATCATCGGGCAGCATCCCCTGGCGAATAGTAGTGGAATAGGCTATTAAAGGAGTGAACCCTGTGCAAATATTCACAACAATCCCCGGTTTACGCACTTTTTTGGCTGATTATCGCCATGATCACAGTATTGCCCTCGTGCCAACCATGGGCGCCCTCCATAAAGGTCATGCTAGTCTAATTCGACGCGCAGTGACGGAAGCGGAGGTAACTGTGGTCAGTATTTTTGTTAATCCTCTACAATTTGGCCCCACAGAGGATTTTTCTCGCTATCCCCGCAGCCTTGACAGCGATCGCCAATTGTGTGAATCTTTGGGAGTTGCTGCTATTTTTGCTCCCAGTGCGGAAACTTTAGGAATTGGTGATTCTGAGGAGATAACCGCAGTTGTTCCCCCGATTTCTCTGACTAGCGGGTTATGTGGTGCTTTTCGTCCGGGACATTTTCAGGGAGTAGCCACAATTGTCACCAGGTTATTTAATATAATTGCACCGACGATCGCCTATTTTGGCGAAAAGGATGCCCAACAGTTAGCGGTTATCCGGCAATTAGTCAGGGATTTAAATTTAGCGATCGAGATTCGCCCTTGTGCTACAGTGCGAGAAACATCGGGATTAGCATTTAGTTCTCGCAATCAGTATCTATCGGTCACAGAAAGGGAAAAAGCGACAATTATCCCTCAAAGTTTGCAATTAGCTCTCGAAAGTTTTCGTTTAGGGGAAAGACAAAGGGAAAAACTACTGGCTATTGTGCAAAAAAATCTCGACAGAGTACCAGAATTTCGCCCTCAGTATCTGGATTTAGTCCATCCCCAGAGTTTACAACCGATCGAGCAGATCCAGACAGAGGGCTTATTAGCGATCGCTGGATCGGTCGGCCAAACCCGTTTAATTGATAATATAATCTTGCGTCAACGTCGGCCAGTTATCGCTATTGATGGGCCTGCTGGAGCGGGAAAATCGACGGTAACGCGCTTAGTAGCGGAAAAATTGGGGTTAACCTATCTCGATACCGGTGCGATGTATCGCGCGGTGACATGGTTAGTGGTGAATTCCGGTCTGGATTTGTCCGCAGAAGCGGCCATCGCCGAGTTATTATCTTTAGCGAAGATAGAAATAATCCCGGCCGATAGTCCCGAAAATGTGACTATAGTGAAGATTAATGGGCAGGATGTGACTTTAGAGATTCGCTCTCCCGCAATTACCTCGCAAGTGTCCAGAATTGCCGCTCAAAAAGCGGTGAGAGAGCAGTTAGTCACCCTGCAAAGACAGATGGGAATGTCGGGGGGAATAGTTGTGGAAGGTCGGGATATTGGTACTAATGTTTTCCCAGAAGCGGAATTAAAGATTTTTTTGACAGCGACAGCCGAAGAAAGAGCGAGAAGGAGATTAAAAGACTTAGAAGCGCAGGGAAATGGGGGGATTAGTCTCGCAGAATTAACCCAAGAGATTGAAAAAAGGGATTATTTGGATAGTAATCGCTCCCTAGCACCCCTGCGAAAAGCCGCAGATGCGATCGAAGTTAATACCGATCATCTCACTATTACAGAAGTCACGGAAAAAATCATTGCTCTTTATCATCAAGGTTCAAGCACACTCATCTTTAGGTCAAAAGAATGATCAGTACCTAGACAGAATTAATTAGGGTTTGCGGCAAAAAGTTTGTTGGTGGGGTTAGGATTCAGAAGTCAGAAGTCAGGAGATTGCTTTTATTTATTCTCCCCTTGAAGTTATTTAAGAAAGTATCCCTTTGATTGTATTAAGATTGATCGCTCTTTTATCAGCATTTACCTAGCTAAAACCTGTAAATGCGACCGATTTGCCAGCGTTTCTCCGTCATCAGTCTTCAGTTTAAGGTTGACGTTCCAGAATCGCTTCCATGGTACTGATTAGGTAGTGACCATTGAGAATACCACTGGCAAGATGATAACTGTTGTTATTAATGCGATAAAAGGTTTCAAAACCCCCGCGCCGGCTGTCTGTTAATACCCAATGACGTTGGATAATAGTATCAGCACCGATCCAACCTTCTCCTTCGATTTGTCCTAAAATACTTTGTTGCAGCACAAAAGTATATTCTCTTTTTCCTGTTCCCAAACGACCGCGGTATTGAAAGGAAATGTCTTCTTTTTCCCCATCAGGAAAGATTAATTTACTGACTAAACTAAACCAATTGTCTTGACTCCAAGCGATTAGTAGGCGACCCTTGATCGGTCTGGGCATTTGATCTCGTTCTAACCAACTTCCCTCTAATTTCCATCGTCCCGGTTCTAATAAAAAAGTGTGCGTCAATGTGACAACCCTTTCCCTGCGGATGCTAGTTTTTTATCTTTCCATATTAGCATCAGTCGTCAGTAATCACCATTCAGGTGCGTTATCAAAAAAGCTGACAATTGCTATAATTTGTTATTGCCGTCGATGATCTAGCCTTTCTCGTCAAGGTGAAGCACATATCAACTATTTCAGCTACAAGAACGAACCTCATCTATTTGAGAAACGCTATAATTATATTGTTTCTGGGAAAATAGGAAAAGAAAATCAATGGAAAAACCTCTAGTTTTTTTAGATACTGATGTTTTGGCTTCTTATCTACGAGGAGATCTTGCCAGTGTACATTTATTCGATCGAGAAACACTCGATCGCGTTTGTCTTGCTCTTAATGCGATCGTTTTACAAGAGTTATTATTTTTGGCAGAAGTTCGTAATCATCCTGAAATAGTCGATCGGATTCAAGAAAAGGTGACTATCTTGGATTTTGATTTAGTTAACCTTGATCAATATTGGCAAAATGCTAGAGATATTCGCAATATTTTGGTACAATCGAATGATGTTTTAATTTTAAGTAGTGCCGCTAATTGTGATTATTTAGTTACCTACGATCAACAACTTAAAAAAGCCTCTAGTTATCTATATAACTCTAAACCTATGGTAGTAACACCTGAAGAATTATTAGAGGTTATCCATCAAGAAAATAGCCTCCTTTCTAGCCTCTCTTGCCAAGGATATAAATCGTCAAATTTCCCCTTAAACAAGGTGATTTAGGGAGATAATTATGAAGTTAAATTACCTGACTATCAAATCTATCTGTTTAACGGTAACTTCCTTGATAATTCTTGGCAGTCCAGCTATATCTTTAGCCGATCATAGATCACCAATAACTTTAGCTTCTCGGGATTTATCAAACCAGCAACAGGGACGAACAATTATTCTTAATGGTCGTTCTTTGCCCGTATCTTGGCGACAGTGGACAGCAGCAAATAGTACCAGAATTGCCATGAGTGACACGGGAGCAAGACAATTATTCGGCATGGATTTTCTTAGCACAAATGATCCGAAAAAGCAACCGATAAGCTGGTTTAATTTACAAACTTTATCAGCTAATTTGATCAATTCCGATCGCTGGCTAGACGTTACGGATATTTTACTAACAATGGGGGCAACAACCACTATTAATGGCGATAGTTTAACTATTAACTTTCCTGCTCCCCAGATTCAAGATATTCAGCTAGAAAATTATGGAGCAGTACAAAGGATTATTATTCAACTCGATCGCCCGACCTTTTGGCAAGTTAGTCAGGCAAAAAATCAAGCAGTGATTACCCTAGAAGGAAATGCCCAACAATCACTTATCTCTAGGTTTCAACCCAAAACTATCAGCAACAGTAACCCAAATAACGATGAAGATGATCTAGGAAACTCTAATAATAACTTACCCACTCAGATCACTTCCTTAGAAAATAATGGGGTGATCAGTCGTTTAAAAATTAACCTTCCCACTGCCTACGGATTACAGATCGGCAGTGTGGATAATCCTCCCCGAATTATCATTGATTCTCGTCCCGATGCTATGGATGAAAAGCGCATTGTTTGGCAACCAGGGTTAATCTGGAATCAAAAATATATCCAGTTAGACAAAGATTGGTTTCCCGTGACTTGGTTAGAAATCGATCCCAGAAATCCTCAGATAACTATTAAACCAATCACCGCTAATTCCACCTCAATGCGCGGTACTAATCCTCTGATCACGATTAATAGCGAAAGTAATGCGGTAGCGATGATTAATGGCGGCTTTTTTAATCGTAATAATCAGTTACCTTTGGGGGCAATTCGTGTGGATGGCAAATGGTTATCTGGACCAATTTTAAACCGAGGAGCGATCGCATGGGATAATCGTGGTAAAATCAGAATCGATCGCCTGAGTTTAGAGGAAACCCTGATTAATGCCACCGGACAACGTTTTCCCCTAACCCAGTTAAATAGTGCCTTTGTAGCAGCCGGCTGCAGTCGTTATACTCGTGATTGGGGAAATAATTATCATCCCCTCACCGAGCGCGAAACTGGGTTAGTCGTGCAAGGCGATCGCATAACGGAGAAATTAAATAATCTTTTGCCACAGGATAGTATAGACATACCGGAAAATGGCTATTTAGTCATCTGCCGAAAGACAGATATTAATTTAAAGATTGGTGAGACAGTCAACCTCGATAGCGTCACCCTACCGAGAGATTTTGCCAATTATCCCCAGATTTTAGGTGCTGGACCCCTATTATTGCAGAATGGGCGCATAGTTTTGGATGGAAATGCCGAAAAATTTAGTCCGGCATTCCAAAATCAACAAGCTTCCCGCAGTGCGATCGCAGTTAGCCAAGAAGGAAAAATTCTGCTAGTTGCTATCCATAATCGCGTCGGGGGAAGGGGGGCAACTTTAGGCGAATTAGCCCGAATTTTGCTGTTAATGGCGGCAAAAGACGGTTTAAACCTAGATGGTGGTAGTTCCACTGGAATAGCCTTGGCGGGTTATCTGCTCGATCGCTCTGCCGTTACCGCCGCAAAAGTCCATAATGGAATAGGGATATTTTTATCCCCGTCTCCTTGAAAAGTGTGAAAACAATGGATAATAGCGACTGGATTAAACAATTGCTGCTGATGGGTATTGGCACCACTTCCATGGTGGCAGAAAAGATCAAAGAAGTGAGCGACGAATTAGTCAAAGACGGTAAAATCAATTCTGATCAGGCTAAAAACTTTGTCGATGATCTGATGACACAGATGAAGTCTGAACAGGGGAGCTTCGAGAACAACTTAGAACGCTATATTCGCCAGATCTTGCAGGATTTAGGGGTTCCCCGACAATCGGAAATGGATGAACTGCGGGGAAGGATTGATAGATTAGAACGACAGGTGAGAGACTTAGAGAATAAACTCTGGCGTTAGGGAACTATGAAATCAATGCGCGAAATCTTGCTCAGTTTTGCTATTATTGCGGTTTGTGGCTTATTTTTAATCGCTGCTTCCCTCTTTGGTGGAGGGGAAAAAAACAATGCGATCGCCGCCGAAACCAATCCACCCCCTATCACTCAAACTATTAATAAGGAAATCATCTCCATGGATTTAGATCAAGCAGTTACCACCGATTCGGGACTAAAATACATCGATATCGTGGAAGGAACTGGAGAAACTCCCCAAAAAGGTCAAAAAGTAACTGTTCACTACACGGGAACCCTGACAGACGGCAAAAAATTCGATAGTTCCAAGGATCGCAATCAACCTTTTACCTTTACCATTGGAGTTGGTCAAGTGATCAAAGGATGGGATGAAGGAGTCGCATCGATGAAAGTCGGGGGGCAGCGTACCTTAATTATCCCCCCAGAATTAGGTTATGGTGCGCGGGGTGCCGGTGGGGTGATTCCTCCCAACGCGACTTTACTTTTCGATGTGGAATTGTTGGCAGTTAAATAGGTTTTTCTTCTGATTTTTCACCTCTACCCGCATCGATCCCGAATGCGGGTTTTTTGACAAATTGCCGAAAGCTAAGGGCCAAATCAGGAAGATTTAGTAAATTCTAGACCGTTTTCGCTACCGTAACGTTCCATAAAACGCATAAAACGATCCCACTCTGCGGGAGAATTAAAAATAACCGTAGCTTCGATCGCCATGGGTTTACCGTTGATAAATTTGCCTTTTACTTCCCTGGTGACGATTTCTCCTTCCTCATCGATGAGATACATCCCCGTGATTTCCTCGGTTTGTTGATCTCCGAGGATAGTCGGTTGATCAAAGTAAAATTTTGCCGATCCCTTCTCTCCCGTTTTCGTGCGACTTAAGCGGATATCGGGAACAACCGGTTCTTTTAACCCCCTGGAAAACTGAATTTCTGCCATTACTTTTCTTTATCCTTCTCATAAAATAGACATTTCTAAATCATCTCACACCAAGTCGCAAGTAAAAAGCAGATGGGACACCATAAACTTAAAGTATCCACGGTAAACTCGCGGGGGTGGGTTTGACTACTGATAACCAATAACTGAGATGAGATGGTTTTATTAGAAGCAGCGGTTCATTCTTCCCTACGCGCTTTTTTACGCGAACAAGGACGCTTTTACTGGTCTCATCATCTCACTATGGGGCGACTGGTGGCTAGAGCTTTACGCTTAAAACGGTCCTCTCTCATACAAACTGGAACCACTCTCACCCGTTATTGTCTCAGTTATCTCACCCCGGCTCTTTTAGGTAATACACCTGTTCTGATAGTTGCCCCCGAGTCAGAATTAAATCTACTGTTAGAAGTGGAAATCCCCCATCTGCAAACATGGTTACAAACTCAGCGAGCTATCCTCAAAAGCGATCGCTTTCCCGCTAATTTTACCGGTTTACTCCTCACCACACCCCAACAATGGTTAGAGGATAAATTGGGCAATCTCGGTCATTTTCCCCAGAATATCGCCACGATAATCGATCGAGCCGAAGATTTAGAAACTTGTCTAGTCAACTATCTCACCGTCACCATTACTCCCGAACAATGGTTCGCTTTAGAGTCAGCATATCCCCAGCATAGAGAGTTTATAGACTTAATTAAAGCACAACTTAGCCAAAGTATTCTTGGTCATCCAATAAATCCCTATAATTGCTATCTTATTGATGCCAAGGAAAAAGAATATATAATTGCTCTACTGCAACGCTTGCATCAAGACTTAACCACTGACTCTGTTTGGCAACTTTTAGCGGCAAAAATCCCCGAGCATAATTATCTCCTCTGGACATCAGTAGATCGAGAGCGAGAAGAATTCACCCTAAAAATCAGTCCTTTGGAGGTGGCTAGTTTTTTCAAACCAATTTGGCAGCAGCAACCCTTTGTTTTAATCGGCAGTTTTTTAGATAGCGAAAAATCCGCTAATTTATACCGTCAAAATCAGGGTATCGGAGATATTTTAACTCTAAAGTTTGCAGCCGATCGCGAAAGTGAATATATTCATTTATATCTACCCGATCGCATCAGCGCCCCCAATACTCCCGAATTTCAACCGATGTTATTAAAGCAAGTGCGGGAATTAGTTAGTGCTAATCATACCAGTGAACAACCGATAGTAATCCTGATTGAAGATGTTCCCCTCAAGGCACAAATTGCCACCCAAATCGCAGCCGATTACGGTTCGCGAGTGCAAGTGGAAAAAACTGAGATTAATAGTAATACTATTCTGGTTTGTGGTTGGCAATTCTGGCAAACCCATCAAGAAAAATTTCTTACTCCCAGTTTATTAATTATCGCAACTTTACCCTTACCTTCCCCCGAAAATCCTCTCGTTGCTGGCAAAATTGCCTACTATAAACGACAACATCTCGACTGGTTTCGTGCCTATCTTTTACCCACAGCAGTGAGGGAAATTCAGAAATCTGTTCAGTCTCTCCGGGAGTGTCAAGGTTGTGTGGCTGTTCTTGATAATCGTGTCAATGCTCGCAGTTATGGCCGACAAATTCTCTCCGCTTTAGAACCCTATGCTAAAGTCAATTATCTCGATCAACAATTTTTTCAAGATAAAGATTAAATCAGTGATCAGTTATCATACTAAATCAGCAGAAAACGGGTTTCTCCGAGAAACCCGTTTTCTGTGCGTTACTCAACGGATTTACTGATAAAATCTCCCCCAGAGCCATATTTCCAACTATCCAAATAACGATGATAAAGATATTTTTGCTTGTCGGGTAACTTTTCTAAAACAGGTTTTAAGGTGGTTGCTAAGGGATATAAACCACTATACAAAGCTAAATTAAAATAATGTCCCGTCCAATCAATAAAAGGACTGATACCCACTTGCGGAATCATCGGTAAAACTAATTGAGGATTAACCAAAGGCAAAGTTTTTGAGAGGGAAGAAAACTGCACCACATCCTGTAAAAACGGTTTTAATACCTCATCTCCCAACTTATCCATTACCCGAAAAACTCCACTCATTAAGTCATTAATTTGATTGGGATTAGGGTTAGCAGACATCGGGACACTCATGGTTTTTTGAAATAGCCACGTTACCGATATATTCGGTTGATAAGGTTGTAAAAGAGCTAAATCTTCTCGGTTTAAAGCATCGATTTGTAAAGCTTCCTCAATGGCGAAAGTTAGCCTTTTTAAATGCCTAACCATTGCCCCAAAACCACCAAAACTTACTGGAGATTGACTACCACTACTATCTCCCACTGCCAGAATTCTTGACCAGGGCATTTTTAAAGGACTTTGACGATAGGCAGGGAAAAAACCCGCTAGAAAACGCTGAAATTTGACCGCTTCTAAATCCACCTTTTGATACTCCGGCAGTAATCTTAAATACTCCTCCATCAAAAATTCTAAACTAAAGCGATCGGGATGGGTATCGAGATAGGTAAATAAATAAGTTGTCCGACCATCCCTAGCGGGAAATGCTTCCCAAAAGTATTGACATTGGTGCAAGATTGGGGTAAAAGAATAAATCAAATCACCAGTTTCATTACTGGGAAAACCCTGACCGCAACTACCCACCACTAAACAAACTCCATCGGGTTTTTCTCCTTTTCTTGCCTGTTTTGCAATTGGCGAAAAATGACCCATGGCATCGATTAATAAACGGGTTTTTAAAGTTACTTCTCCCGTTTTAACCATTACCCCATCGGGATGAATAATCGCCTCCCTAAACCCCGAATTTTCTAATAACTTTCCTCCCGCTTGCAAAAACTTAGTTTTTAAAGTCTCTAGCAAATAAACTGGATCAACACCAATATTTAAAATATCTCTAACCCAAAGCTCATAACCTTGATAGAATCCCACCCTAGCAGGATTATATTCCGTCGCTATTGCTTGATTTAATTCAGCTTCGGTCAATAAATCTAACTCTAAAAAACTGCTTAGTTCTAAACGGGAAATATTCCACTCCTGTTCACGACCGCGCAGAATACCTCTTTCTAATAATGCCACACGCCAGCCCCTAGTTTGCAAAGCAGCCCCGATAAAAATTCCTAGGGTTCCCCCCGCAATAACTAGATCAAAATCCGTCTCTCCTAAAGATTCTTGACTTTGATTAATTACCGTAGGAATAACTGGATTTTCTAAACGCAAAGCTTGCCAAGCTCGATCACTGGCTCGCAATTGTTGTAAACTCTGAGGAGATACTCGATCAAGTAAAGATGCAACTAAAGACATAATCTTATATCAGTTATCAGTTATCAGTTATCAGTTATCAGTTATCAGTTATCAGTTATCAGTTATCAGTTCACTGTTTACTGACTGATCACTCAAAAAAACATCCCTCTAGTCGTTTCCTAACAGTAGAGACTTGCCACCTCACCATTAAGATCACTGCTCTATCCAGAGGAGAAAACTACTTAGATTGGAAAAACTTTTTTCCTTCTTCAATGAGTTTATTAATATCCTTGAGAGAAACCCCAAAAATTGCCAAAACTCCCGTAAAAACTAATAAAAAACCGATAAAACTATTCCGATCATAGAGGAATAAACCCACCAAAACGATAAAATAGGGAGAGAGAATTTTACTAATATTCTCAACTACAGTAACCACCTCTGGAGTAGGAGTCTCAACAAGATTAATATCAGCTTTATCCTGATCTGGTTCGAGATTTTGCTTAATTGAAAACATCACTTCCTGTAGGTCTTTTACCTCCGGTGGGTTCGGTTCCTTCGCTGGTTTGCCAAACATTGTTAACTACCTCGCCAATTTATCTATATCCTCTATGGTAGCCAAAAAGAGGGCAAGCCGGAAAAGCGCGAGCAAGTCGAGAAATTCTCAGGGCAATTTTCCTTAACAATCCCCGCGGCCTCGGCTGCTATAATTAGAGGAACAACTCCCAAGTTCGTTAACGGTACAAAAAAACTATGAATACCAGTCCAGATCGTGTGATTATCTTCGATACCACCCTTCGAGATGGGGAACAGTCCCCGGGTGCCGCTTTAAATGTGGATGAGAAGCTAACCATAGCACGCGCACTGGCACGACTGGGAGTTGATGTCATTGAAGCGGGTTTTCCCCACGCTAGTCCGGGGGACTTTGATGCGGTGCAGAAAATTGCCGCCAGCGTCGGCAGCGAAGCTGATAGCCCGATTATTTGCGGATTAGCCCGCACTACTCAAAAAGATATCAAATCAGCCGCCGATGCGCTCAGACCCGCCGCCAAGCCCAGAATTCACACCTTCCTAGCCACATCTGATATCCACCTCCAATACAAACTTAAGAAGACTCGTCAGGAAGTTCTTGAGATTGTGCCGGAAATGGTGGCCTATGCCAAATCCTTCGTTGATGATGTGGAATTTTCCCCCGAAGATGCCGGCCGCAGCGATCCGGAATTCCTCTATCAAGTCCTCGAAAGAGCGATCGCCGCAGGAGCCACCACCGTCAATATTCCCGATACCGTCGGTTATACCACCCCTAGCGAATTTGGGGCTTTAATCCGTGGTATTAAGGAAAATGTCCCCAATATCGACCAAGCGATTATCTCCGTCCATGGTCACGACGATTTAGGGTTAGCGGTGGCTAATTTCCTCGAAGCGGTTAAAAATGGCGCTCGACAGTTGGAATGTACTATTAATGGTATCGGTGAGCGTGCCGGTAATGCTTCCCTAGAAGAATTGGTGATGGCCCTTCATGTGCGGCGCTCCTATTTTAATCCTTTCCTCGGTCGTCCCCCAGAGTCCACAGAACCTTTAACCAAGATCAACACCAAGGAAATCTATCGCACTTCTCGCCTAGTTTCTAATCTTACCGGCATGATCGTGCAACCGAATAAGGCGATCGTCGGTGCTAACGCTTTCGCACACGAGTCGGGAATCCATCAGGACGGGGTGTTAAAACATAAACTCACCTATGAGATTATGGATGCAGAATCGATCGGTTTAACCCATAATCAGATCGTTCTCGGTAAACTCTCTGGCCGCAACGCTTTTCGCTCTCGGTTACAGGAATTGGGTTTTGAACTTTCGGAAACGGAACTTAATAACGCTTTTATCCAGTTTAAGGAAATGGCTGATCGCAAAAAGGAAATCACCGATCGCGATCTAGAAGCGATTGTTAACGATGAAATCGATACGGTTCCCGATCACTTCCGCCTCGAATTAGTACAAGTGTCCTGTGGCAATAACGCCAGACCCACGGCCACGGTAACAATTCGCAATCCCGACGGTAGCGAGTTATCCGATGCGGCCATTGGGACAGGGCCAGTGGATGCTCTCTGCAAAGCGATCGATCGAGTGGTGCAGATTCCGAACGAATTAATTTCTTTCTCGGTGCGAGAAGTGACCGAGGGAATCGATGCTTTAGGAGAAGTGACTATCCGTCTCCGTTACGAAGGACGCACCTATTCTGCTCGCGCAGCCGATACCGATATTATTGTCGCCTCCGCTCGTGCCTACGTCAGCGCCTTAAACCGTCTCCACGTGGCACTGCAGCAGAAGGAAAAAACCCCAGAAATGCTACAAGTCTAGATAGGGTTTGCTGAACAAGTTGGTCCGTGGGGTTAGGAGTCAGTTATCAGTTATCAGTTATCAGTTATCAGTTCACTGAGAAAACACCCCACACCCCACACCCCACACCCCACACCCCACACCCCACACCCCACACCCCACACCCCACACCCTACACCCCACACCCTACACCCCACACCCTACACCCCACACCCCACACCCTACACCCCACACCCCACACCCCACGGTGCTATTGGAGAAAATCTTAAATTTGTCTCGCAAATTTCTAAAATGTTGCTAACTTAATATTATGAGCTTGCGCTCTAACAATCTTAATACATTTGTATTAAGATTAGATTCCCGTAAAAGCAATGAGGGATGAAATTTATCCGCAAGAATCCGATCAAATTAAATACAATGGCTAAGGACTAGAAAAAATTAGCAAAGGCACCTAGGGATGCTGTTCCCCTTGTCAATGGGAACAGTTAACCCACCCCATAATTCCTTTGATACTTAGCTATCTGGTCAACACCGCAGACAATCGAGCGATCGGATTTCAGTCCTCCAGCCATTTATCCAATTTTTGCAGGAGCCAGATTATGAGTTGACCGAGCTAAAACAGCATTCCGTGTCGCTAAAATCCCATCGACACAAGAGAATTTAAGCAAAAATCTTCTCCCATTTGTTGTAATTAAAGCTACAATCGGAAAAGTCTTTCCCCGTCTCGGATTTGAGACACAAATTTGTTCAGTATCACCTAGATTGAGATTCGATCTTCTAGTTTTGCACAGAAGGAGCAAGAGGAAAACGGCATGATGCAGGCCCACGATGTACTAACCCTTACCGAGCCGCCATTGGATTTAGATTTGATTGACCTAGACGAAGACTTCGATGATGAGGATATCGAGTTAGAGCTAGAAGAAGTCAGCGATAGCAACGATGGCAAAAAAACCCGCCGCCTTGCCAGCGCTCGTCGTCGCGACGCCGCTAGAAAAAAACCCTATACAGAAGATTCGATTCGGATTTATCTGCAAGAGATCGGCAGGATTCGGTTATTGAGAGCGGAAGAGGAGATCGAATTAGCGAGAAAAATCGCCGATCTACTGAAATTAGAACGCATTCGCGAGGACTTTCGCCTCTATAGCGATGCCGAATGGGGAAAACAGGTTTTCTTGTTCGAGGGCATCGAGAAAATTATCGCTGAAAAATCGGAAAAAGAAGCGAAATTATCGGATATTAAGGCTTATTTAGCTAAAACGGAGCTAATGGCTCCCATGCTGGAAGAATGGCAGGCGAAATCAAAGGAATACTTATCGGCCTTTAAGCGTCGTTTGTACCATGGTCGTCGCGCTAAGGAAAAAATGGTACAATCGAACCTGCGTTTAGTGGTTTCGATCGCCAAGAAATACATGAATCGCGGTCTTTCCTTCCAAGATTTAATTCAAGAAGGTTCCCTCGGTTTGATCCGCGCCGCCGAAAAATTCGACCACGAAAAGGGTTATAAATTCTCCACCTATGCCACTTGGTGGATTCGTCAAGCCATCACCCGGGCGATCGCCGATCAATCCCGCACCATTCGTCTCCCCGTCCACCTCTACGAAACCATCTCCCGGATCAAAAAAACCACCAAGATTCTTTCTCAGGAAATGCGTCGCAAACCCACCGAGGAAGAAATCGCCACCAAGATGGAGATGACCATTGAAAAACTGCGTTTTATTGCCAAATCTGCCCAATTACCTATTTCTCTAGAGACTCCCATCGGTAAAGAAGAAGATTCCCGTTTAGGAGACTTTATCGAAGCGGATGGGGAAACCCCAGAAGATGAAGTTTCTAAAAATCTATTACGCGAGGATTTAGAAAATGTCCTCGATACCCTGAGTCCTCGCGAACGCGATGTGCTGCGGCTGCGCTACGGTTTAGATGACGGCCGGATGAAAACACTCGAAGAAATCGGCCAGATTTTCAACGTCACTCGCGAGCGCATTCGTCAAATAGAAGCCAAGGCCCTGCGGAAACTGCGTCACCCTAACCGTAATAGTATCCTCAAAGAGTACATTCGTTAATTTCCCGCTCTTAAAAAACTAGAAACTGAGTCTCCTTGAGGCTCAGTTTTATTGTTATCTACACTTTCCTCTCCCCATCTCTCGATCGAATTTACAACAGTTATATTAATGATGAGGTACAAAGTTTTCCTTTTGGGTAGTCGCTTGTTGATACCAAATTAGGTTACACTTTATACTGATGAGAAGCACTATAAGTAGGTGGGTGGAATTAAATATAAGATGAACGTAGGTTGGGTTGAAGCATGAAACCCAACGCCCCGATGGGTTACGCTACCGCTAACCCATCCTACAAATGATTGTGCCTCCCTACTTAAATATCTCATTGATTAGAATCAAGAAATGTATGATAATGTCTGTAAATTTCTCGCCGAAAATTATAGTCGTGACTTTGCCCAATGGTTATTAGGAGAACCCCTCTCCTTCACCCAATTGAGTCCCTCGGAACTGTCTCTAGAACCGATTCGGGCCGATGCCCTGATTTTGTTAGAATCAGATCAGATTATTCTTCATCTCGAATTCCAGACCGATCCTGACCCAAAAATGTCCTTTCGGATGTTAGATTATCGTACTAGAGTCTATCGTCGCTTCCCCAAAAAAACCATGCGACAAGTGGTAATTTACCTGAAAGAAACCTCATCACCTTTGGTGCAGGAAAACGCTTTTATCCTTCCCAATACCCGTCATGAATACGAAGTGCTTCGTCTTTGGGAAATTCCAGCCGAGAAAATGTTAGGATTATCAGGATTGTTACCCTTGGCCAATCTAGGAAAAACCCCTAATCGTCCCGAAATTCTACGACAAGTAGCCGCAAAAATTGATAATATCGAGGGTAGAACTGAAAAAAGCAATTTAGCCGCCGCTACAGCAATTCTGGCGGGGTTAGTATTAAGTAAGGAAATCATCGGAAGTTTATTAAGGGAAGAAATTATGCGCGAATCAGTTATTTATCAGGATATCCGGGAAAGTGGAAAAGCACAAGGAAGAGAGGAAGGAAGACGAGAAGAAGCGGTTTCTTTGATTCTACGGCTACTTAACCGTCGTTTAGGTGAAATATCCTCGACTTTAAGCCAACAAATCCGAGAACTATCTCTAGAACAATTAGAAACTTTAGGAGAAGCGCTGCTCGATTTTACCAGCTTGACAGATCTGACCACTTGGTTATCGGAGATAGAAATTTAAATCCCCAGAAGATGTCTGCTCGTCCTGCGTTAAATTTTTAAATACCGGCTTTTTTCCCGTATTGATTTAACCATGGCTACCAGCGATATTCCCCATTCTACTCACTCATCCCCAAAACCCCTGCCAAAACTGGGACTTTTCACCATGTTTCGCTTAGGACTCTTTCAAATGGGACTAGGTATTATGTCCCTGCTGACTTTGGGGGTTCTCAATCGGATTATGATCGATGAGTTGAAAGTTTTACCCTTTCTTGCCGCAGCTGCGATCGCTATGCACCAGTTTGTTAGTCCAGCACGCATCTGGTTTGGGCAAAGATCCGACGGTAAAACTATTTTCGGTCATCATCGCAGCGGTTATGTCTGGATTGGGGCGGCAGTTTTTACCGCTTTAGCTTTTATTGCTTTGCAGGTAGTCTGGCAATTGGGACTTAGTATTCAAACTTCGGGATGGAATACCATTTCCTACGCTTGGATTGCCCTCTTAGCCTTAATTTTCGCCCTCTACGGACTCGCTTTAAGTGCCAGTTCTACCCCTTTTGCTGCCCTCTTAGTGGATGTGTCCGATGAAGATAATCGATCGCAATTAGTTGGTATAGTTTGGTCAATGCTGATGGTGGGAATTGTCGTCGGGGCGATCGTTAGTTCTCGTTTGCTGGATACTCCCAATATCTGCGGTACAAATATTTTGACCTATGCTCCGACTCAATCAGCCCCTATAGCCAATATTCCGCAACTACAGGCGAATATTAACCCCGTGTTTGCGATCATGCCCGCTATCGTTTTTGTTCTCTGTATTTTAGCGACTTTTGGCGTAGAAAAAAAATATTCTCGTTTTAGTTCCCGTTCCACTCTTGTGCAAAGAGAGGATCAAATTACCTTCAAGGATGCGTTACAGGTTCTCACCGCTAGTCGGCAAACTGGTTTATTTTTCACCTTTCTGCTGATGATGACTTTGAGTTTATTTATGCAGGATGCAATTATGGAACCTTTTGGGGGCGAGGTTTTTGGGATGTGTATCGCCCAAACCACCCAATTAAACGCTTTTTGGGGAACCGGAACCCTTTTTGGTATCGCTGCCACGGGATTTATGCTCATTCCCCGCGTCGGTAAACAAAAAACCACTAAATATGGCTGTATTTTTGCAACAATTTGTTTTATTATCTTGATTTTTGCCGGATTTTCTGCTAATCAAAGTTTATTAAAATCAAGCTTGCTCTTTTTCGGTTTAGCTTCGGGAATGATTACTGCTGGAGCTACCAGTTTAATGTTAGATTTAACCGCTGCCGAAACTGCGGGAACTTTTATCGGCGCTTGGGGATTATCACAAGCGATCGCCCGGGGATTAGCCACGGTTTTAGGCGGTACGATTTTAAATATCGGTAAAGTTATCTTTTCTAGTCCGGTTTTAGCCTATAGCTTAGTTTTTCTCGTGCAAGCATTGGGAATGATCCTAGCAGTTTGGTTATTAAGTCGGGTTGATGTGAAGGAATTTAAGGAAAATGCCCGAGATGCGATCGCAACAGTAATAAAAGGAGAGATCGACTAGCAAAAGCAAGCAAAAGTGAGATAACAGGAGAATTAGCCCGATCGGGGGAAGTTGGTTAGCAGCTTTTTTCCTATCCTAAAAGTAGAGAAGAAAACGAAAGAGGAGGCTAAAACGATGAAAAGGACTTTAATGATTGCCCTAGGTTCCCTAGCTTCCTTACTGCTGATTAACCCCGTCGGTGCGGAAAATCCCCGACAGGTGCAACAATTATTGAATACGGGGGAATGTCCGGGGTGTGATCTCCGGGGTGCCGATTTAAGAGGGGCGCATCTAATCGGTGCAGATTTGAGAAAAGCGAATTTACAGGGAGCTAATCTGGAGGAAGCTAACTTAGAGGGCGCAGATTTGACCGATGCTAACCTAGAAGGCGCAAATTTGACCGCAGTTCTTCTGACTAATGCCAGTTTGAATCAAGCTAATCTCAATGGCGTTAATTTCACCAGTGCCATGATCTATGATGCTGATGTGACGGGTGCATCAATGGAAAGAATTAACTTGACAAATGCTCAGATTTATGGTACAGGCATCGCTGTGGGTGGTGAAAATCCTTAGATGTTCTTGTCCTCAAAATATAGTTAATTTTGTAACAGATGCGAGTGTCGCGTCTGTTTTTTTATACACTTTTACTAAATAGTTTGAGTTATAAAATAACCGGCATGACTCAACTCACACCGCGCTCTAGTGTCTTAATTGTCGATGATTTGCCCAATAATCTGAGGCTATTGTCGATTATGCTCACCGAGAAGGGATATCAGGTACGCAAAGCGATTAATGGACAGATGGCCCTGAATACAGTGCGATCGCTAATTCCCGATCTGATCCTCCTTGATATTAATATGCCCGATCTCAATGGTTATCAAGTTTGTGAACAGTTAAAAGCTGATGAAAAAACCAGAGAAATTCCCGTGATTTTTATCAGCGCTCTTGATGATGTCTTAGATAAAGTCAAAGCTTTTCAAGTGGGAGGTGTCGATTATATTTCTAAACCTTTTCAAGGGGAAGAAGTGATGGCCCGCATCGAAAATCAATTAACTATTTCTCGTCAAAAAAAACAACTACAAAACGAAATTCAAGAACGTCAAAAAGCTGAGGAAACCTTAGAAATTTATCTTCATGCTGTCTCTCATGATCTCCGCAATCCCGTGATCGGGATGTCAATGATCTTAAATAATTTAATTAAAAATTCTCAGGGAGAAACTAAAGAAGTATCCCGGAAGATTTTACAACAGATGGCCAACAGTTGCGATCGACAATTAACTTTAATTGATTCTCTTGTCGAAAGCCGACAGAATGATCTTTGGGGAGTTTCCCTAGAACTAAAGCCTTTATCTCTCTACGAAATTGGTCAACAAATCAGTCAGGAATGGGAGTTAAGATTAAGGGAAAATCAAGCAACTTTAATTAATAACTTTTCCCCCGATTTACCCTTAGTTAATGCCGATGCTCACCATCTCTGGCGAGTTTTTGAGAATTTATTAGCCAATGCCCTTAAACACAATCCCCAAGGGATAATTATCACTTTGTCAGCTAGACTAGAGGGCAATTATCTCCGGTGTACTATTGCCGATAATGGGGTGGGAATTAGCGAAACCCAGAGAAAACAATTATTTGATCGCTATCAACGAGGCAATAATAATAATCAGATTAGTTTAGGACTAGGTTTATATCTATGTCGTCAAATTATCCATGGTCACGGAGGGGAAATTGGCATTATGAATAATGACGAAAAAGGTTCACAATTTTGGTTTACTTTGCCCTACTAAGCTATTGACTAAGTAGGTAGGGTTTGCTGAAAATTTGTCAAAACGTCGTGCTTTGCTTACCTCATAAGCGATTAAAGGTAGCAAAAAAAGAATTAGATTCGGAGAATGAATCAGCCCTACCCTGCTCCCCAGGTCCAGTCATAGTAGGTTGATTCATGAATCAACTCATAGTAGGTCGATTCATGAATCAAGAGACTTGCGCTAAAATAATGTACCAAATCCTAAGGGGGAACAATAGACCTCTTGCAGAAATCAAAAATCGTTGTTAGGGTTAGGCTTCGGCCGTGAGATCAGCGTTCGACAAAAGCTCACGCCGAGGTCCGAACGGAGTCAGTAGCCAGTAGTCAGGAGAATTAAAAATGAGCATTAATCAATTAAATGGTCTATTTACAGATTTTATGCCATTTAATCCTTATTTTTGCCGTTTTTGAACCATGAAAAATTAATTATGCAAGAGGTTTAATTAATTATCCATCTAAACCGTCAGCCGTCAGTCGAACGCTTTTTCACCGGATTAGTAAACAGTGAACTAAAAACTCAAATCTGATCCCTGATAAGCTGTCGACCGTCTCCTCACCTAAGGGAAGATTTTTGCTGTTTGCAGGAGAGCTAATAGTCACATCCCACTTCGGCAAACTTTCAGAAGATTGCCAGAATTGTTGAAAAAATTCCAATTCGGAAGACTTAACAGTTATGCCTTTTTCATAATTTTCTTCTATTAGATGAATCTGAGGATGATTGCCTTTCCAAGTCAGATTAGATGCCCAAGATAATCCAGTTCCTTTTGACTCGAAAATCGCTCCATTCCAGGAGTTTTCCCAGATAGCCCAGCCTCGCTCAATCGGATTGTATTTACTATGATAAGGCGGATAATAAATTAAACGAATTCTTAGTTTTGTTTCTAAATAAAACTGAACTATTCGCTTAATAAATTGACTTCTATTACTACGCTGCGCCATCCCACTGTCTAAGTTAATTGCTAACTCTTCTATTCCTAAATATTTAGCCTGATTTTTTGGACACCATCAGGTCAAACAATCAACAATAAAATCGGATGTTTCGGCTGAAGTCCCAAAATATATTGAAAAATTTCCTCCTTGAACATCCAGAATTCCTAATGGAACTAAAACCCCAGAACATTGATATAGCGTTTCCTGTTCGCAAGAGGTACATTATCGATGTTGAAAAGCTTAATCAGCAAAGGTTTAATTGTGCCACACAGGTGTGAGAACCGCTATAATCATGATCTAAAGCTTTGATTGGTTCTCGGATTCTTCTTTTTCCTTCTCTTGATAAATCCCCAATTTTTACTTTGGCTTTAGAATCTAGAGAAATTCTCTTTTCGGATTTTCATCGGCTTCTTTATTCGCTTTAGCTAGGTTCTCAAAGATTTTATCTGTTTCGGGAATTTTCTTGAAAGGCTTCACTTTTTGTGTTTTTTTAAACGGTATCCCATCCGATTTAAAATATCCCCAATGGTTTGACGACAAGGTAACTCCTCATCTTTATCCCCTTTTTCTTCGATTAAAGCTTCTTCCACGGCTCTAGCACTGATTTTAGCATAAGCAAATGTTGATTGAAATTTAGGGTCAGCTGGCGAATAGGTTGACCCTAAACTTTTAATCTCTTCTTCTAAATTTATCAGGATTTCTTCCGTTTTTTTCCGCCCTCTTGCTCTATAATTATCCCCACAAGTGATTCCTGTTTCTAGTTCTTTTAATCCAGAAATGTTGAATCTCGTAACAAAACTTTACATTTAAGAACATGACAACCCCAGAACGCCATTTTTCAGATTGAATAGACAATTTTCCTAAACCAGTGTACATAGCTGATATGTTGACACATAAAACTCTGTAAATAGCGCAATTTATCTAATAAGCTTTTGCCAAATACTTCTTCAATATCTATTAGCTGTAAAATTAAATAAGCGATGATACAGCTATAAATTTGTATCCGAATTCCTCTCTCGTTTTTTGTGATTAAACGGTCAAGCTTGAGGTGCATTTTTAAGAACTTCCAAAGAAGTTCTATTTGCCATCTTTGTCGATACATTTCGGCAATTTCCTCATTACTTACCCCCCCTTCTCCTTCTAAGGGTAAGTCCGTCGCTATCCGAAATTCACTTTGACTTTCTAGATCACAAAACTCAACGATTCTTACCTCTACTTCTCTTTTTTCTGCTCCTAGCTTGCTCTGACCATTTTCCAGCATTTCTAGCTTCATATCATTTTTTACCCTTAAAACAAAGTGCTTGTCTTTTTTCTCTAATAATTTTCTGATTCTTTCATTAGAAGAAAAGCCTCTGTCCATTACCCCAACTCCATTTACAGGAATTTCTTCTCTAGTTTTTTTCCCTTCTTTAGAGTCATGTCCTTGACCAAAATTGCTCACAATCCCCCCCACTTCTGTGGTGATACTATTTAGTCCACAAAATAATTTTACTTGATGCCATCCTTTTGTCCACAACAGTTTACTTGTCAGTGAGATTATTGTCGAGTCAATTGGAAATAAAGCTTGAGCTGCTTCTTTTCCTTTTTTGTTTACTAAACTTTTATTTAATTTATTGATGATTTTCTCAAATGGTTCTGTCTCTCGGATTTTACTCGCCTTAGAAAAAGTTGACGTATTGACATTAATTCCTTGCATTTTCAGGCGTGCGCTTAAGTCTCTCATGCTGACGATACTTTTATCCAGCGCCAAACCTATCCAACAGGACACAAAAGTAAATGTACTTAATGCGGGATAGTCATTTTTGGGGAGTGGCTTGAGAAGCTCTTTCATTAGTTTTGGGAAAATTGTTAGCATGGCTTATTCACATTTATTGGTGTATATTTACTTTGTTTTCTTATCTATAATATCAAATTTTGTACGACTTTTTTCCCCGTTCAACACTTCTGCTTTTAATCCAGTCGCTATCGCTTTTCTTGACCATCCTAATTGACTTTCCGTTTTTCTTGGCGAAGATTGAAAATAATCTTGAGCTACTTGCGCCATGAAAGCTCGTTTCTTGAAGCCTGTTAGCTTAGAGGCTGCATCTTTTAGATTGGACTCAAATTGTTTGTTTAACATTGGGATTTTTTATTAAGTTATCCTTTTAGTCTAATGGGACTTAGGCGTTTTCGGTCAGCAAAAAAGGCTCAAACCATTACGGGACAAAGGGTTAACCTCGATTTATGATTTTCCTTGATATATCTGGGTTTCAGCGATTTTGGGCTTCTCGAAGTAAATCCCAAGCGGGGATTGGAGTTGAGGCTTTTCTCGATTTGTTTTTTGTCTAAGTCCCATTAGGAGGATTGGCCAAAAATCGAAAAGTAATTATTGAAAAAGAAGGGGGTGTGGAAGAAACAATCCAGCTTGAGCAACTAGCCAAAAGCCGATCAGAAAAGGATTGGGAGAA
>NZ_JACJQV010000086.1 GCF_014696875.1 Microcystis wesenbergii FACHB-1317
AATTCCGGCTACTAATCCCAGATGGTCTAGATTTTTGACTTCAATTTCTGTTGATTGATTCATGGTCGAACAGTCCACTCGCCTCAGTTTTCCAACAATTCCTATTTTTTCATCATTAGGGGTCTCAAGACCCCCCTAGCGGCCACCGAGAAAACCTTCACCAGCTAGGTATTTTTACTCAAGTCTCTGGAGGGGGACAGCTTATGTGACAGTTGAGGGTGCGGAATGTGGGTGAGAATTAGACGACCCACCCACGGCGCGGTTAACTTCGGGGGGGCGATACCAGGAAGTAACGACAATTGCAGACCCCCACTCCTCGCGAATTTGATCAAGTTTGATCGCCAGTTTTAAAATCTCGCGTTCTATGTCGTCACCAGTAGGGGGAATTCGGCGCGCGTCTCCTTTAGTTACCTCTCCTACAGAAAAATATTTAGAGATTTTTTGAAAAGGATTTCTCCAGTTAATCTGTGTTTGAGTCATTGTTGCTACAGTCGTCTTTATTAGTACTCCATTGGGCTAATCCAGCACCGACAACAGCCGTCGGGCCAGTAAGGGCTAATGCCAATTTTTCAGCTGGGAGGTGATAGCTGATCGCAATCCCGCTAACTAATCCCGCTCCGATAAGAAGTAAAGCGATTTTATTTTTCGGTGACATTCTAAAAAAAATAAGGGGCAAACAATAACCAGCAAATTGAATGGAATCATGATTGTTCGGGTAATCTCTCTAGGATTAGATCGAGTTTTATTTCTTTTGTGTCAATAATCGGTCCCGTATATTCCCATAAATACAAAGTGATTTGTCGATGCCAATAAGGAACCGAAATTAACAAGGAATAACTTGACCCGAAACTAACAGGGTATCTTAGCAGCGAAAATTGATTTAAAAAAATTCGCTTACTATCTACCACCGTGTCAGGGTTTCCCCCCACCGTTAAACCCGTGACATACTTGCGTTTAACATTAGCCGCGAACTTCCATTTAGGATCAGCATCTTGACTGGTAGCGTAAAAAGCGAGCAACTCAGCATTTAACTGAACCGGAACGGAAATATCTGGCAAAGGGAAATATCGTTCTAATTCTGGTCTGTTTCCCGGCGCTGGTTCTGAGGTAAAGCTCTGACTCCAGACAGACTGCCAGTTATTAGAATTACTTGCGTTATAAGAAGTCATGCAAATTAAAGCTAATTACCTCTAAATAGTCATCGACATCTACCCCGCAACTTTCAACTATATCAAGATAGTTTATGGGGTCAATTTTTAACGAAAGGAAATCGGTTAATGCTTGCCCACAAAGGATTAAATTTTCTGATGTTTTTTCTAAAGAAATTTCATCGCCTAATCCTTGAGGAGTCCATAACCTCATTCCTTCTTTAATTTGAGGCAAAAAAGAATTAATCACGGCGGAACTCTTCTGGGTCAAAACTTACGGTATGAGTGCGATTAGAACCGCTAAAAACGTCATCGGTTAAAATATCGTTAATGTGCTCTTGATAGCGAATCGTTCCAGCTGTTTGCCCCATGGGAACCGTGTAAGCGGCCCCGGTCTTGTCCTTGTATTTTCGCCCGGTAATTGCTGATGTCTGAGTGGTTCCAGTAACAATGGTAGCGATGCGAGCTTTGGCCGGCACAAAGGAGCTATCTTTAAAGAAATCATTTAATCCGGTCGTGATCACGCCGAACTTAGCTTTAGGAGCGAATCCATTTAAAAAAGCAGAAGAGCGTCCAGACATAGTGACTAGCTGTTTAGCTTGGTCATCAGTTTCATTGAATCCAAACGCTTTCACACCGACCGAAACTTCTCCATTTAGGTTAGGTCTAATGATGTTTCGCTCTGGTCCGTTGCCTTCGCGCCATTTTGCATATTTAACGAAGTCTAAATTTTGGGGTAGTGAACTGGTTTCGACATTTCCCAACTTTAAAGCGTCATAAATCCGCTCTAAATCTGAAAATCTTTTTCTTGCCATTTTATCTGATCAATAAATTGTTGCTATCAACAACGGCGAATCCGTTAACTCAGTTATAGCAAGGCTTGCAGCCAATACGACTTGACGGAAGGATATAGACTATCCGTGAATACTAGCGAAACTCATCTACAAGAGCATCAAGGAAGGTAAACGAGCGATCGAAAAGAGCGATCGGCTTATTCACTCCCCAGATGGTAGCTGTGGCGTACTGAAAGCGCACATCAACCATTGGACGGCGGCGAGGTTTACGTCGGCTTTTTCCTAAAACTGTGTGATTGCCAGGGCTATAGGGGAAAGATTCATTTTCATTGTCGGCAATATTAGACTTCAAAAACTTCCAATCAGGCGTATCATTTTGTAAGTCTAAAACCTTATTAATTAACTCTTTAGCTGTAGCTTCATCTCGACAAAGTAACTGCAATTGATAACCCTTGTCTTTCTCAGTGTAAGAGTATAATTTTCGTCCTTTTTTCCAAACATATCCGTTAGCGGCTCCGAACTCTGTTTTAATTTTGTTGGCTAACGTAGTTAATTCTGTTTTAGTTATTGTGGTGCTAGATTCATTCATTAATCTAAAAGAAATCTCTCCCCAAGTTGGGCGAGAATCTTCCTCTACATCATTCTGATCATTTTTAGGGAGCATCTCACTTATGCAATGAGTATTAATACTTATAGCCGTCAACAACTAGAAAATCTTCAACTTGATCACAAAGAGAAATGAGATTATAATAGTTATAACTCACAATTCAGAATATAGCTCGATGGGAGGAACAATCCAATGTTATCAGAAAATGAAAAAAGAATTCAAGAGTTATCCCGAGAGTTGGGAGCTTGTCTCTATGAGCAATCCCAAATTAAGAAATTTAATAACCTGGGAGAAATAGAGGAGACGGTCAGAGATTTAATGATTGGTGTATGTTAACCCAGAAATCGGTATTTTTTTGTCAAAACAAGCACAGGAGAAACAGCCGGTCGGACAAGAAAAGTAAAAAGTATTTTGGGCGAATTACCAATTACAGAAAAACAAGCGAAGAAGTTAGAAGTAAAGCCTCGGACTCAGATGAGTCCAATGTTAGAGAAGAACTGTTTGCTATTAAGTGGCGATGAATCCTACGAGAAATCGGCGCAGAAAATCAAATCATTGACAGGAATTGCTGTTTCTCACAGTACCCAACAACGCCTCGTACATCGCTATGCTTTTGAAGAATTACCGTCTAACCCAGAAGTTGAAGTCGAAGAAATGAGCCTAGATGGCGGTAAGGTACGACTAAGAACTGCCAAGGGAAAAGCCTTGATTTGGCGTGATTATAAAGCAGTGAGTTTTCATCAACTGGGGGTAGCGGCCTTTTTTCAAGATAACTCGGCTTTATTAGATTTGGTTAATTCTCAAGTTTTGGCCAAGCCTTTAATTTGTTGAGGAGATGGACATGATGGTATCTGGAATTTATTTCGTGAGATAGGAGAGAAACAGGAAAGAATTGAAATATTGTCTTGGTATCATTTAATCGAAAACCTCTATAAAGTTGGCGGGTCATTCCAGCGGATTGATGAGGTAAAATGTTTTCTATGGAA
>NZ_JACJQV010000087.1 GCF_014696875.1 Microcystis wesenbergii FACHB-1317
ATTGTTCCCAGTATTATTACTACTAATACTATCCATAAAGGGTGTCTTTTTCCTTGATCTTTCCGAAAGTCCTTGACTTGTTTCAGTTTTTCTATTAAGCTCAACATATGTTTAAAAAGTTGGCGGTCACTTCTCATTTTACCTGATAGTGATCGCTTTTACTTTTGATATTCTGATGGGAGAATGAAACAGCCCTACCCCTTGCCCCCCGACGTCGGGGGGGTCTTGCATGAGTGCCTCTTGCCTCATCTCAACAAGCATGGGACTTAAACGCTCAACAAGAGTAGAATCGAGTAGAATCGTTACAGAGTAAGCA
This sequence comes from Microcystis wesenbergii FACHB-1317, assembly GCF_014696875.1. Lineage (GTDB taxonomy): Bacteria > Cyanobacteriota > Cyanobacteriia > Cyanobacteriales > Microcystaceae > Microcystis > Microcystis wesenbergii_A. The sequence goes on from NZ_JACJQV010000087.1 coordinate 317, forward strand.
TTTTACGTTGGGAGATTAGCGATGAAAGAGACAACCCCAGCCGCGATGCCCCCGTGCTTTGACCGATGGTGTCGGCGGTTTGACAATTGCTTCAAGAACGAAGCGCAAAAAAACGGCTTCAGACAATATTTTGGAGGATTATTAGGGCAAAGTGAAAGGAAAAACCTGACTCAAATGGCCAATAATGCCGTCGGAGTAGTTTATAACCGATTACACCACTTTTTGACGGAATCGCCTTGGTCAGACCTTAAGGTGAATGAATGCCGATTGCAAGTGATAGACCAATGCCGCCAGACGCAAATCCCCCGAGGATTTACGCTGATTGTCGATGACTCAGGACATCGAAAAAGCGGCAATCTGACCGACGGAGTTGGGAGGCAGTACCTGGGAGAAATTGGCTCCCACAGATAACGGAATCGTCACCGTCACTACCCATCTTTACGATGGGAAAAAAAGTTGACCACTAGAGCTAGAAATCTATCAACCGGCGAGTTCTTTACCCCAAGGAAAAGAAGACCAAGAGTTTAAGAAAAAACCAGAGATAGCGATAGACTTAATTGAGCGGAGCTTAAAAAGAGGCTATCGACCAAAGATAGTGTTAATTGATGCGGGTTATGGCAACAACACAAATTTTCTAAAAGACCTGGAAGAAAGAAAGCTAAAATACTTAGGAGGAGTCGCAAAAAATCGAAAAGTAATTAGGGGCTGCTGAAAAAGTTTGTTGGTGGGGTTAGGAGTCGGTCGTCAGGAGTCAGGAGTCAGTAGCCAGTCGTTTCAGGCTTTGTTGTCCTCTTTTTTTTGTACCAGTTTGTGTACTTAAATAAGGATAATACAAGGTTTTTGAAGGTCTTAATCCTATTTTCGCAGCATGAACATCGGATTTTAGCAGGTCAAAAGCCTTATTTTAAAAGGGTTTTACCATTATTCAGCAAGACCTATTTAAATTACGAACAGCTTAATATGTTCCGTGGCAAACAGTGGGGCAAAAGCGATCTGAAGACCGCCAAAAATGCCTCTTAGTTTAACTGCTATAAGAATTCATCTTTCTATCGTATTGAGGACGACAGGGACTGCCCCAAGCGACCTTTTGAGCGGGAATATCGGCAAATACGCTACTTCTTGCCCCAATAACAACATTAGAGCCAATTTTTACCCCCGCAGCCAAGAAACAATCGGCCGCGATCCATGTACCATTACCAATGAGGATGGGAGTGGTTTTTAAGCGGAAAGAGCGATCGCCCGGATCGTGACTGCCAGTGCAAAGATAGCATTTTTGAGAAATCACACAATGACTGCCGATGGTAACGTTATCTAAACTATAAATCACCACATCATCGCCGATCCAAGTATAATCACCGATCGCCACTTTCCAAGGATAAGTCACCCTTACCGTCGGGCGAATTTTCACCCCAAGGCCGATTTTAGCCCCGAATAGCCGCAAAATAGCGCAGCGAAAGCTATCCATCTGGTGCAAACTGAGGGGAAAAAGAATTCCCTGTACTAACCACCAAAGTAGGATAATCGGATTAGAACGACCGCGATCAAACCAAGATTGATCGTAGGTACGCAGATCTAGCCACGCTTCCTCATCGGTGCGGATTTCTGGGGACATAGGACTTATTTAATCATTTCTACCGGTTGAGGTTCCGAGGGTTTAACCGGGGGATTAGCCTGGGCATTAACGTTTAATTTACCGCCAAATTGCCGTAATTCGTACAATTTAACCCCTATTTGGTATTCGTACTGACTCAAAAGACGACCGTAGATATAACCAGCTTTACCATCCAAGAAACCGAGACGGATAAAATAAAAGAGAATAAAGCGCAGCAGCGGTTTAAAGGGCAATTTTACCCAAATTTTCTTTAAAAAGCGTTTTCTCTGCACCGCATCACCGAACAGGTTCGCTCCGATCGTGCCGCTTTCGTCATTACCCGTGAGAATATTGTAATAAACTCGCGCCTCCCAGTTGGAATAACGATTATGTCTTTCTAACCAATGATAGATATCGCGGAAATCGATGTGCAGCATATCATTTTTCAGATAGCCCACCTTGCCATCGAGGATAACGTGTTCGTGAACCTCGTTATCTCCCGTGTTGGGGATATCTTCGGTGTTTAAATTCTCGTATCTGCCCGACTTATGTTTAAATAAGCGCAGATTCCAGTCGGGATACTTGCCACCATAACGGATCCACTGTCCGAGGAAGAAGACGCGACGATTGAGATAATAACCGTTATAGTTGGGATCTTGGATCACGGTGGCGATTTCGTCCCATAGTTCGGGGGTGATTCTTTCATCACAATCGACGATTAATACCCATTGATTGCGAAAAGGCAGGTTATCGAGGGACCAGTTTTTCTTTTTCGGCCAACGACCATTAAAATAAAATTGGACTACATTAGCTCCATAGTTTGTAGATATTTCGATCGAGCGATCGCTACTTTGGGAATCGACGACAAACACTTCATCAGCCCTAGCAACACTCTCTAAACAAGCGGTAAGATTAGATTCCTCGTTTTTGGCGGGAATCAATACCGATACGGGAATTTTTTCTGATTGACTAAACATTGGTACACTGTGGCTAGGTAGAGTGTTCGCACCTTTCCTTAAAATCCTTAGTTACTCAGAAAGCGAGAACCAAGACCTAAGATTTTTTTTAATCTTACTATACCTTATTCGGTTTTTTACGCTATCCCTAGGCTTGAACCTAAGAGAGAGACTCCTAGAGACTTGGATATTCTCCCAGAAAATAGCGAAAAATTCGATAAACAATACAGATGTTCTTGTATCTAAATTTCTAACTGCGAAATAGACGACTATACTGGGTTTCGTGGTTCATACTGGCAAAACTTAGCCCCCAACTCCAACTGCTCAGGTTTTCATCGGCTAAACTGATAATATCTGCTGTTGCTGTTAATAAACTGGGCTGTAAACCGATCAGAAGCGCTTGTCCTAGGGTTTGTCCTAGGGGAATTAAACGCAATCCCGCATTGATTAAATTACTTGCCCAACTGTGTAAATAGCCTAAAACCGCTAATTCTTCCCCAATTTGCCAATGAATTGCCCCGATCGCAAAGGCGGTGGCATAATTAGCCTGTTCCGGTAGATTATCTCTGTCCGCTGCTAACTCCCGCAATAAGTTTAACAGCGATCGCCCCATTTGCCAGCTTTGTTGTCTTAATTCGGCTGTTTCTCGCGTTGCCGATAACCAGTTATCCCAATAATTAAGTTTTGTAAAATCTTCTTGACAAAAACAACGATATACCCTTAGCAAAACAGCCGTTTCTAAGCGAATCGAGCCTTGGCAAAGCGATCGCTGTAACCAATCATTTAAGCTGGCACTATTGGAGATAATCCCCTTTTCGACGAGGGTTTCTAGCCCTTCGGAATAACTATAGGCCCCCACGGGTAAAATGGGACTAGCCAATTGTAATAAACACAAAAGTTCTTTTTGATCGAGCATAGAAAACCGAGAAAATTGTCCTTAACACAATTGGGGAAATGCTTGGCACTTTGCGGCACTCTCTGAATTATATCGTGGTTAATAGCCACAATTATAAACTGTTATACTTATGTCCTCACGAGAACAGCATTTTCTGAAAATAAATCTTGTCGTTCTCCTCTTGATTTTAGCTTTGATTGCTGGGGTTGATCGGGCAAAATTAAACTCTAGTCTTTTATTTTATCCTCCCGCTACTCCCCCAACTCCGATCGCTGGTTTATTAACCCATTCTTTTCAATTGCTTTGTTGTTTACCTCCGATTGTTTGCCTTTTTAGTTATGCTTTATTGTCCAGGAATGAAAGTTTCAATAATTCTCGCCATTTTTTACTTTTTTCTGGTATAATAACGGGACTTTTTGCCATCAATGAAATCTTCAGAATTCATATCATTCTCCTCTATTTTAATATTCCCAAATTCTTGACTATCTCTGTTTATGCCCTCGCAATTCTGATTTATGGTTTAGTATTTTGGCGGCGAATAAGACAAACTTATTACCAAATTTTAATCATCGCTTTAGCACTTTTAACTTTGGCGATCGCTATTGATTTTCTCCAGATTAACAATCGAGGTTTTGCTAGTCTAAGTGAAGGAATTCCCAAACTGTTAAGCGCAGTCAATCTAGCCAGCTATTTTTGGGATGTATGTTTTCAAGAAATTTCCGCCCAGATCAAATCAAAATAAATTATCCATTTAGCTGTTTAACCAGATGTGATATTTCGGGAAGAATCAGTTTTTCTAGGGCTAATTTAACGGCATTAGTGGAACCAGGGAGAGAAAAGACTAATAAGTTTTGATAAACCCCGGCTATTGCCCTCGATGCCATGGCACGGGAGCCAATTTCCTGATAGCTGAGATAACGAAATAATTCGCCAAAACCGGGCAAAGTGATCCTTAATAAAGGTACTAAAGCATCGTATGTAGTATCTCTAGGAGCAATACCTGTACCCCCATTGAAAATTAAGACTTTGATCTGATTTTGATTGCTAATCTCTGGTAAGATGGCTTGAATTTGTAAGGGTTGATCGGGGATAATTAAATATAGGCCGATATCATGACCCGATCGAGTTAGTAACTCTTGAATTATCTGGCCACTCCTATCCGTCTCTGGGGTACGAGTATCGCTCACCGTGACTACGGCACAGGTAAGGTGAAGGGGTGTGGTGTCGGGATGGGGAATAAAGGTCATAATTAGCGATCAGCTGAGAGTTCGAGAACAACAAGCATTGAGAACAAATGTATGCACTAATCAGTCAGTGCAGTCACCCTAGAATAAAAAACTTAACTTTTGCAAGTATTGCCGATTTTTACCGGTTTTTGGAACCTTTTCGCCGGTAATGATGACAAGGTAAACAGATTATCCCAAAATAACAAAATCGAGATTATCATCTAATTGGTATAGATTATGACTGGAATTATGAGTCAACTCAGTCCCCTACAAGCCGAACAAATCAAGGAAATCGGGACTTATTTACGTCAAAAACGGGAAGAAAGCTGTCTGAGCATAGACGATATCGCCGCCCTGACGATGATTAGAGTACCAATGCTAGAAGCGTTGGAAACGGGGAATTGGCAGAAATTACCAGAATTAATTTATGTCAAGGGATTTATCAAACGCTACGGTGATGCCCTAAAAATTGATGGCAAAGCTTTAGCTGATCGCTTGTCTCCTAGTGCGGAACAATTAGCCCAGGAGGTAACTATCCCGAAAACACTGCCCACAAAAGTTACCCCTCCCCCCAAGGCTGAACCCGCTGCCCCAAAAGTGGAACCGGTGAAACCAGAAAAACCAGCCCCGGCAGCTGGCCCCGAACCTGCTAAATCAACCTTTTTCGGGATGTATCTCTGGCTAGGCTTGCTGGCGGGTATATTTTGCGGTATTGGCTATCTTTTCCTCCGTCCCCCTCTCTCTAACCCCCCTACCGTTACTCCCTCTCCTTCTCCCGTGGTTTCCCCCGCGCCGGTAGTCCCTCCCGCACCGGCAGCCTCTCCTTCCCCTTCTCCTCAGCCAAAAGTTCCCCTCTCAGCCCAGGTAACTATTGAACAGGCCGCTTGGGTACGGGTAATTGCCGATGGCAAAAAAGTCCATGAAGGCACTCTCCAACCTGGGACTAAACGAACTTGGACAGCCCAAAAGAGTTTAAATATTCGATCGGGCAATGCTGGCGGTGTTAAAATCTCTCTTAACGAAAAACCTGCCCAATTAATGGGTAAAGCTGGTCAAATCGGCGAAATCACCCTGACTGCACCTTCTCTCAGCGATCGGTAAACAGTAATCAGTCAACTAAAAACTCACACCTGAAAACTGAAAACTGATAACTGAAAACTGATAACTGAAAACTGAAAACTGAAAACTGATAACTGAAAACTGATAACTGAAAACTGATAACTGATAACTGATAACTGATAACTGATCAGGCCGCATTATCCCAGATGGGGGTAAGAGTCTGATAATCGTAGCGGGAAGCATTGGGATGACAGGTGACACAGGTGGTGTGACCGAGAGGAGTGGGTAAATTGACCCTAGGGTGCAAAATTTTTAAATAGCTGGACTGTTCAATTAGGAGGGGAACAAAAGTAGTCTCGCTAAGAGGGCGGGAAGAATAACTGAGATAATCCCAGATAAGACGCTGAGTAATGCCAACAATTGGTTTTAAACGGATACCATAGTGAGAATTAGGATTTTCGAGGATTTTTTTCCAAGTTTGACTGGGTAGGATGCTGGGGGGAATGGCAATATGGCAAGTGGCACAATTTTCTAGATAGGTTTGCTCTCCAATTTGATAACGATTCAGCACTGTATCCGAGGCAGGCGATTGGGCGATCGCTGGTTGTTGAAGTAGCGAAGCCAGTAGAATACCCCCTAGAATACTGAGGAGAAAGAGGATCAGAAAAAAAATCGATTTCACTTGACCGCTGGAAGGCATGACTGGGACAACGGGTAATTGAACACAATTTTGACACTCCCACCGTCAAGCTGACGCTGTGACGGGGGATTCTTGATTCACAGAAACCCGCTTTTGGGTACAAGTACCAACAAGTCTTACAGTTTCTCCCCAAGCTTGAAATTCCGACTGTCCATCGGTATTTGTTGACAGTATTCTCATACCTTCTTCCCTTAAATTCTTGGCGGCGTTTTCATCTCTATCGTGATGACTCTCACATTCTGGACAAATCCATTCACGAATACTGAGAGTCAACAAATCATTTTTAAATCCACAGCAAGAACAGAGTTTTGTACTCGTATAAAACCTGTCAACTTCTACAAGTTTTCCTCCCTCTCTTTCTAGCTTGTAATCCAAGAAATTAAGCAACATACCAAAACCAGCGTCATGTATTGATTTGGCTAATTTAGTCCTTGCTAACCCTTTAATATTCAGATTCTCGGCTACAACGATTTGGTTTTCATCGCACAACTTTCTGGAGAGTTTATGAAGAAAATCTTGTCTAGTATTTGCTATCTTCTCGTGAACCTTGGCTACCTCCTTAATGGCTTTTTGGCGATTATTAGACCCCTTGGCTTTACGAGACAATGCTTGTTGTCTCCGCTTTAAACGTTTAGCGTATTTTCTGGTAGGTTTGATTGGGTCAATCTTGTAGGTTGTTTCACCATCAAAAACTGTAACCAAAGAACATAAACCTAAATCTATCCCTGATATCTTTAGTTTTTCAATGGTTGTTGAGTCATCCATTTCCAACAAGATGGCAGCAAAATATTTATCTGTACTGGTTTTAGAAACAGTTACGGATTTAATCTTGCCTTTTATCACTTGAGAAATCTTAGCTTTTACAACACCTAATTTAGGTAGCTTAATTCCATTATTTCTAATTGAACAACTTTCAGGATAACGGATTGATTGTTTTTTGTGCCTACTTTTAAACTTAGGGAATTTTGTTCTTTTTGAGAAGAAGTTCTTAAAAGCAGATTCTAAGTTTTTCAATGATTGCTGCAAGGTGGCGGCAGTAGCCTCAGCTAACCATTCAAAATCTGGCTGTTTCTTGAGTTGGGTAAGGTCTTTTGCCATGTCACAGTAGGTCATTCCTTTACCCGTCTCTAGGTACTGATTGTTAGTTTTATTTAAGTAGTAATTCCAAACAAAACGAACGCAACCAAAGTTTTTATTTAAGGCCAGTTCTTGTTCTTTGTTTGGGTATATTCTCACTTTTAAAACATTTAACATCAGCCTGACCCCATCTGTGTTATTTTTTTAGTGTAACACTTACCGCTTAAATATGTCAAGCTCATACATACCTTGAGAATCAAGTCTTTCCCAATAAGGAAACGCTGTCGTATTAGTTTAGATTCTGGTGGCAATTCTTCGTTACATTAATTTCTGGTATATTTTTGATTAAGGAGAAATTTAACGGGAGTCCTCTTGCTCCATTTAGATAGAGTCCTATAGCAGCGGGCAGAAGGCAGTATTTCCGCTGCTTTTGCCCCCTTTTAGAGAGATTCTTCGCTTACGGAACCATCTTCCTGCACCCAGGCGAGATTTTTAATCATCCGATCGCGGGCATAGGTGCGAATTTCTGCCTCGCTGCGACCACCTAAATCGATCGCCACCCTCAGATTCGGATCACTGGTGCGAAGGGAGCGAGCCTTACTAAAAGTCGCTATCTGGGCGTTATTACCCAAAGGGATAAGCAACCAGTCGAGGGGTGGAGCTTGACTGGGTAAAGTCTGCCCTGATAATAAACTTTCGTGCAGTTCTTCGATATTCAGGGAAAAACCGATACCGGGAGCCGATTGGCCCTGGGGATGAAAAACGCCCAATAATTGATCGTAGCGTCCGCCCTGGCCTAAAATACTGAGATTTTGCTGGTGATCACTAACGGCTTTAAAAACGATGCCGGTGTAGTAATCAAAGGTTTGAATGAGACTTAAATCGAGAATTAGGGGGAAAGGACTAGAGCGATCGGCATTAAGCAGCTCGACTAGGGATTTAAGGTTATTAACGGCTTTTTGGGCCGATTCTTCCTGGGCTAATACTGCCACTTGTGCGAGGACATCGTGAGGATTACCGCGCAGGTGAAATAATTGTCGGGCTTGCTGCCGGAGGGTTTCGTTGGGATAGGGAAGATTTTCGAGGCTAACGTAGTCGAGGAGGGCTAAACAGCGTTTCACCTGTTCCCGCAAGGGACCGGGAAAAGGGGAAAGTAGGGAACGAGTCAAACCCGCTTCTCCTAGAATAATCTGCCAGTTAGGGACGGCCAAACCATCGAAACAGTCAGCCAAGAGCAGTAAAATCTCGGCATCAGCTAGTAAACCGCCAGAAAAGAGCAGTTCTACCCCCGCTTGATAGAATTCCACTTGACGACCGTGATAACCAGCACTAGGGCGACGAAAAACGTTAGCCCGATAACAGAGACGTTGGGGATAGGACTCCCCACTCATGCGGGAGACGGCACTGCGGGCAATAGAAGCGGTTAATTCCGGGCGTAATCCCGATAGTCCTTGACTATCCCCGTGGAGTTGGATCACGGTGCTGGGATCGATCGCACCGCCTGCGGTGAGGGTGTCGAGCCATTCAATGGTGGAGGTGACAATCCTTTGATAGCCCCAACGCTGAAAGACAGACTGAAGGCGATCGTTAATCCAGCCTTTTTGGGTAACTTCTAGGGGTAATAAATCCCTTGTCCCCGCCGGGGGTTGATGAATCATGGGAGTTTGCTAATCAAAATCGGTGGCACTGGTCAGTCCTATTTCTTTTTACCACCAAATCGAGACCAAAAACCGCCATTGCGATCTCCTTCCCCTTTTTGTCCCTTCTGGTGTTGCACTTCAGTATTAGGATTAACCACTTGATCTAGTTCCCGTTTGCACTTAATCACCGTCGCATCTTGGGGGCTGGCTTTCCAGGCGCGATTGATATGAACCCGAGCCATGGAGAGTTGATTTTGTCGCAGGTAGGCTAACCCGAGCAGGGCGTGACAGATACTATTATCTGGTTCCTCCCGCAGGGCATCGCGCAATTCTCGCAAAGCTTGGGCGGGGTTATTTTGGTCAAGAGAGGCTTGGGCGCGGCGAATATAGGCTTCTAGTGGCGATTCTTTGGCTTTAGCCCGGGCTGGCGTGGTTACAGTAGCCCCGACTAACTCGGACTGGTTAGGATTGCCTTGGGAGATAAAGACTTTCCGGGTGGTTTTCTTGTTGCCCTGACCTTCGGTTAACATTAGATAAACCAGATTGAGTTCACTGAGTTGGGCGATTTTCTGATAGGCATTTTCTAGGGCGGTATATTGATCGATCGCCAAAGATTGCAGGATTTTTTGATAGGCTAATTCATAGTTAGCGGTGGACTGGGCTAGTTTTCTAGCCGGTTCGCTACTGATGGTGATTTTACCGGAATCCCTCGCCATTGCCTTGCCCATTTCTGTTAAAACAAGGCGAAATTCTTCGCGAGACTGGTTGCGGCCGAGATGTTCGTAGGCAGGGTTAACTAATTTTGAGAGTAAATGATGAGCCTGTTCCCTTTCGGCGGTGGTGTAAGTGCGACAGGTATCGGGATGGAGTTTATGGGCGATTTTTAAGTAACGCTGGCGAATTTCCTGATGCTCGGCATCGATCGAGACTCCTAAAATAGCGAAGTGATCGATTAAATCAAATTGAAACAATCCCTGGGAAATTGGAAAAGTCATAGAACGGCTCCTGTCTCTGATTAGAATGATAACGCCATAAATAGAGTTGGCTGAAAAAGTTTGTTGGTGGGGTTAGGAGTCGGTCGTCAGCCGCCGGTCGTCGGTGGGGGAAGTCAGAATAACAGAATGACCTCGCGCGCCTGGAAGCGGCACCCTTTGCGTTCTCGCGTAGGGAGTGCTTTGCGTTCGCCTCCGGAAAGTGCCAGGGTTTTGAGTCCCTCGGAGCGATTTCTCAACGTTTGTTTCTGGCACTTTTTTGGGAAAAAAGTCTCCAAACCCTTTTCTAGCAAAGCTTATACTGATATTCAGCCCACCCTAAATGTTAAAAGGATTCAAAATGAAACCGCCAAGAGGCAGCTTTTTGCAGAGCCTGACTCAAGGGGGTGTGAATCTGTCCGTTAGTCGCCAGAATTCGCCCCGTTTCCATCCTAAAAGGACTCTCATCGTAGGCGGTAATTTTACCGCCAGCTTCTTCGATAATAACAATTCCTGCGGCCAGATCCCAGGTATTAATCCCTCGTTCCCAATAACCATCTAAGCGCCCACAGGCCACATCGGTTAAGTCTTTGGCAGCAGAACCGCTGCGGCGTACCCCTTGGGTCAGATGGGTGAGATAACAGAATTCGGCATAATTATTATCGGAGGTTTGACAGCGATCGTAGGCAAAACCCGTCACCAGTAAACTTTTTTCTAGTTCACTCGTCCGGGAGACATGGATCGGACGACGGTTCAGGGTGGACCCTAAACCCTGGGCTGCCCGAAATAGTTCCTTTCTAAAGGGGTTATAGATGACTCCCACTGCTGCTATCCCTGCGATCAGTAGTCCGATGGAGACGACGGATACGGGATAACCGTAGGGTTGATTCATTTAAATTAAGTACAGCGGATTTTGAGTCAATAAATTTGAATGAAAATTCTCAAGTTTATCTTTTTCTAATCAAAAGAGTTAGTGACAATAACTAATCT
>NZ_JACJQV010000088.1 GCF_014696875.1 Microcystis wesenbergii FACHB-1317
CAATAACAGAGGGACAGAGGTGGTTAGCTGAACGTTGGGAAAAACTGATAGTTTTATCGACGTAAGAAGCAGAAAAATTAGCTAAATTAACAGGATGTACTCTCAGAAAATTTCAAGAGAGATAGGCTTTTAGTGGCTTGGGAACAGGCTTTATCAATCTATTCATAATAAATATTGGCAGAAGATTAAAGATTAGTTATTGTCACTAACTCTTTTGATTAGAAAAAGATAAACTTGAGAATTTTCATTCAAATTTATTGACTCAAAATCCGCTGTACTTAATTTAAATGAATCAACCCTAGGTAGGTTGGGGGGGCAGCTAAACTCACGCTTGCGGAGAGATTCCCTCTTGGTTAGTTGGAGAAATGCTGCCCTCTTGCGGAGACTCGTTGAATGAAGAATGCCCTCGCCTAAAGGCAGGGGCGAACATCAATAAAAACCGAGTTGAAACTAGACAAATTCCAACCGATCACCAAAAATTGACCTTGAATATTAACGACGGATTGGAGCGATCGCACCGTCGGCGGCGGCGCGAAAAGGTTCCACTGCCTCGCTATAATCGATCGGTAAAATAGCCACCACGTTATCGTGAGGACGGGGAATAATTACCCAGGTTTCTAAAGCTGCCCCCTCGGTTTTATTGACGGCTTCAATGCCGGCAGCCATAGCGGTTTTTACCTCCTGTACATCCCCACGAATATTGAGGGTAAAACGGGCGCTTCCTGCCCTTAAATAACCAACAATCGTGATCCGTCCTGCTTTTACCATCGCATCGGCGGCCGCTAGAATACCGGGGAAACCTTTGGTCTCGATCGATCCCACCGCGGGTTGGGCTGTCATAAATTAACTCCTAATAACAAAAATCAGACAAGTTCAATTGATAGAATCCAATCTATTTTCCAGTCTTTAACTATAGTCTAGTTTGGGGCCAATCCCTAGGGAAATTAACTGCGAAAACGGTCCGACTTAGGCGTATGCTGCACTGGTAAAACCGCCAGGACATTTTCTGGAGGATTCGGTACGATGTAATGACTGACCACATTACCACCAAAAGCGGTCATGGCCGCCGCTAATCCGGCCTCTACTGCCGGTTTAACCTCGGAAATCGGACCGCGAATCGCCACTAAAAATTCGCCCCTTTCCGCTAGATCAAAATAAACTAGGGTGACTCGTCCCCCTTTAACCATGGCATCCGCCGCCGCTAAAACGGGGGGAAAACCCAACGTTTGAATGACTCCGACCGCCTCGGGCATTTTTCCTGATCTCCTGCGAAAGCAACTTTACATTATACCCCGAACCTGTCTTGATATTTTCTTCTGCAAATCCTCGACCGATCGAGCCTGTTTTTTCTCCAAATACTGTTGATGGGACTGATCGGCCAGATAATAATCTCCTGCGGGTTCGATCAAAGTAACGATATCCTGCTGAAACTTTGCCGATAGTTGTAGTTGACGCTTGCCAGCAGTGGCGATTAACTTTTGTTCCGGGGTGTGATAAAAAATAATCGATCGATATTGTTCTCCCCGGTCCGGTCCTTGGCGATTTAACTGAGTCGGATCATGGATTGACCAAAAAACGGCTAATAACGCCTCGTAGCTTATCTCTTGGGGATTATAGGCAATTTGTGCCACTTCCGCATGACCGGTAATTCGCGATAACACATCGAGATAACTAGGATTGGGGAAATTTCCCCCCATATAACCCACAGAAGTCGCTAAAACACCAGGTAAACGCCGAAATGCGTCCTCGGTTTTCCAAAAACAGCCGGCCCCAAAGGTAGCTTTTTCGCCGTTATTCATTTCTCCTCACATCCTTGGCAAATTCCACCACTGCTTTTGTAATTGTTTCGCTTAAATTAGCATAAACTTTGGCAAAAGGGGGAGCTTTTTCGGTTAATCCTAGGATATCCGCCGTTACCAACACCTGACCATCACAATCTTCCCCCGCACCGATACCAATCGTCGGGATAGTCAATTTATCGGTAATAGTAGCGGCTAAATTGGCGGGAATATGTTCCAAAACCAGGGCAAATACTCCCGCTTTCTCCAAAGCTAAAGCTTCCTCGATTAATCTTTGTGCATCCGATGGAGTTTTTCCCTGCTGACGGTATCCTAAGCGATGCACCGACTGGGGAGTTAATCCGATATGACCCATAACAGGGATGCCTATCTCGGTTAAACGGCTAATAGTCTCGATCATAGCGGGATAACCTCCCTCTAATTTTACCCCTTGCACTCCCGCTTCTTTTAACATTCTTCCTGCGGAGTGAATTGCCTGACTGACACTTTCCTGATAGCTGAGAAAAGGCAAATCACAGACAACTAAAGCTTGTTTTACCCCACGAGACACGGCCGCCGCATGGTGAATCATCGCCTCTAGGGTGATCGGTAAAGTGGTAGGATAGCCCAAAGCGGTCATAGCTAAGGAATCACCCACCAAGATAATATCAATTCCTGCCCGATCGAGCAGTCGCGCGATCGGATAATCCCAAGCTGTGAGGGTAACAATCGCGCGTTTTTGCTGTTTCCACTCGATTAATTTGCTGGTGGTGACTGCCATTCTTTATTCACTGCGGACAGCTTCGAGGATACGGGAAAAATAGAAACGAGTGCTAGTCATACTCGTCCGTTCGATTTTAAAGCCATTTTCGTTTAAAGCGGCGACAATAGTTTTTTCCTTGTGTTGATAGGCACGAGTGGTTTTACTCGGACCGGGGAAAAATTGACCAATTTTCTTGAGAATGGTTAATAAACAGGTTTTAGGGGCAAAACTGAGGATTAAACGGGATTGAGCTAGGGTTCCCAAGTGTTTAATCATGCCTAATGCTTCTTCTGTGGGATAGTGAATGAGAACATCAAGACAGATGACTGTGTGATATTGGCCGGTTAATGCTTCTAAATCTTGAACGGCAAAGGTGAGTTTACTGGTATCTGCTAACTCTTTGGCCGCTCTTTCCTTGGCTTCTGTCACCATTTTCTCAGAAATATCACTGGCGAAAATAGTTGCGCCCGCTTGAGCGAGGGGAATACTAAGACTACCGACTCCACAACCAGCATCACAGATCGAGAGATTAGGCAAATTGTCATCATTTTCTAACCAACCGATAACGGTATCGATCGTCTGTTGATGACCGATGCGAATATCTTTTTGTACTTTGTTAACTTCGCCATCCCCATAAATCCGGCGCCAGCGATCGAATCCTGTGGCGTTAAAATAGTCCTTGACTATGGCTTTATCGTCTAATGTGTTGGTCATAAGGAAATATAAACGAGTGGTCTCTGAGCTATGCCGAAGAGCGGAGATGGTTATTAGTTTATCCTACCGTGAAAGCCAGTTTTCCGACTGAATCATTCAGAGACATCATTAGAACATAAGTATTATTTTGTTCCCCCGTACTGCCAAGGATTGTCAAAGATTTGTAAATTTTTTGAGCAAAATCCTTGAGGTAATGCTAGGCTGATTGCAGTGAGCAAACCATAGCTTAATAACGATTAAATATAAGGTTAGGGTTTTAAACTTATATTATCGGTTTAAGTCTAAGTACATAGAAAATTAATTGACATTCCCTAACCTAGTTCCGTTGTTTCCCAGAGCCCGAATTGATAGACAAAATTTAACACCAATCGGGCTGGAGTTCTGAAAAAACGGTACTTAGAGACTGGAGTGAGCTTAGGAAAATGGTTTCCCAAACCGTGAACATTTTGAGGGTAGTTAATTAACTAACTCATCTCTAATTTTATTGAACTATCCTGAACAATTAAAGGATGGTTAGACCAGTGGTTAATGATTGAAAAATTTTCAGAAAAAGGGCTGGTGTTAAGCCATTTTTCCGTGATTGTATTAGCTAAAATGTGCATTTTTTGGAGGTATTTTTTATGTCTGGACAAGCGAGTTTTCCCATCCCCAGGACTGCCTCAAATGAGGAAACCACAGGGCGATATATTGTTACTTTCCAAGATGGAGCAACCCCAGAAGGAATCGCCGCTCTGCGAGATGTGGCGGGGATATCTGCCTTGCCCGATGCCCGGGATTTTGCCGATTCGGCCATGGACAGTTCAGAGCTAGATGCGGCGGGAGGGGGAACCTTTCCGACTTTGGGAGTGGCAGTGGTTTCTATGGATGACTTAGCCTTGAGCGGTGTCATGAACATAGCGGGGGGAGGTTCGGCAATTTTAGCGATCGAACCCGAACGAATTTACTATGCGATCGAGGAGGGTTTATCCTCGGAATACCTCAAGGGTTATCGCGATGCCGTCAATCATCTTTATGAACAGTCCAAGGCCGAACAAGAACTGGGGGACAAGGAACTGGCAGCCCTAGCCTTTCGCGATGATGCCCAATCCACTTGGGGATTAAAAGCCACGAAAGTAATTAACTCCTGTGGTGGTGGTCGCGGTATTAATGTGGCTGTATTAGATACAGGTATGGATTTGAACCATCCCGACTTTTTTGGACGATCGATCCAAAGTCAGTCTTTTGTACCAGGAGAAGCGGTGCAGGACGGTCAAGGTCACGGCACTCACTGTATCGGCACCGCTTGCGGATTTAAAGATGTCAACGGTCGCCGCTACGGGGTCGCCTACGAAGCTACCATTTATGCGGGCAAGGTTCTCAGTAATGCTGGCAGTGGTTCCCAAAGTTGGATCCTCGCCGGCATGGAATGGGCGATCGCCAGTCGCTGTGCGGTGATTTCTATGTCCTTAGGCAATACAGTTTCAACCCCCTCCACTGCCTACGAAACTATCGGTCGTCGCGCTTTGCAAAATGGTTGTTTGATTATCGCCGCAGCCGGCAATCACCGACCTGGTACGGTGGGTCAACCGGCTAATAGTCCCTCAATTATGGCCGTGGCGGCGATCGATAGTAATCTGCGATTAGCCTCTTTTTCCTGTGGTTCTGGTACTGCCCAAGGTGCTAACGTAGATATCGCTGGTCCCGGGGTGGCGATCTATTCTTCTGTCCCGATGCCCCGACGTTACGACGTTTTTAACGGCACCAGCATGGCTACCCCCCATGTGGCTGGAATTGCAGCCCTCCACGCTCAAGCTTCGGGGGTGCGCGGGGCGCAACTCTGGCAGTTACTCACCTCGAAAGCCTTGCGACTGTCTATTCCCACCGTTGATGTGGGTAGTGGACTGGTTCAAGCGCCTTAGCAGTCAGTATTCAGGAGTTAGGAGTCGGGAGTCAGGGGATTATTTTTATTTATTCTCCCCCGTCTCCCCTCTCCCTTCTCCCCTATCTCCCTACTTCCCATCTCCCCGGCCCCCCCTTCTCGACTCCTGCTCATCTTTTTACTTTCATTAATAGCCATGGAAAAGATTATCGTGACGATCGATGAACAGCATTTAGCCGATATTCAGATAGTGGCCAATAATTTACAATCCCTGGGCATGACAGTAGATAATATATTATCGGTTTCCGGCATTATTACTGGTTCAGCCCCTCGATCGCTGATTCCCTCTTTAAAGGCAGTCCAGGGAGTTCTCGATGTGGAGGAAGATAAGGAAATGTGGGCTATATAAGCTGTTGACTATCTAAAAAATTGGCTCTTCTAGGCTCTGTGTGATAAGTTTAACGGCTCTTCTGGTTTTCGTGTGTTAATTTTTGTTATGAATTAAAGCAAGCAAACAGCTTAAGTCGAAGATGTTCAAAATTGGTAAATCCATAACTCATTCTTTTAATAAGCTT
>NZ_JACJQV010000089.1 GCF_014696875.1 Microcystis wesenbergii FACHB-1317
ATCAGTTATCAGTTATCAGTTATCAGTTATCAGTTATCAGTTATCAGTTATCAGTTATCAGTTATCAGTTATCAGTTATCAGTTATCAGTTATCAGTTATCAGTTATCAGTTAAGCTATAGCGGTGTGCAGTCGTATGAGGTACAGTGTCACGAGCTATAAACCATGCTAGGCAAAGCTTGGTTTGTATCTCACTCAAGCGCTTACCGCTATAAGACGCATTTAAACCGCTTATTCTTAGATTAGCCGAACCCCCCCAATCCCTTTACTGTTGCCTTTTGCCTCTTGCATGAGTGCCTCGTCTCAACAAGCAATTTAAATTACGAACAGCTTATCAGTAAACAGTAAACAGTATAAGTGAACTGAAAACTTACATCTGATAACTGATAACTTATTCAAGGCTGATGGCTTATATTTATCTAAGGGAGGACTTACGCCCTACGCCCCTACAGAAAAACTAATGCGGGGTAATGTAGGGGCGCAATGCTTGCGCCCAAAATGTAAAATTTACGAACACTTTACACCATGATGTCAAGAGAGCCAATTCATCTTGTTAAAAAAATAGAGTGTGAATTAACACACTCTCAGCATATCGGAACAGCCAAAGTTTGGCAATAGATTAAATCTTTTCGGTTAGCTTAGTTAGAACGCGATTGGAACGTTCCACAAAAGCTTGCATTCCCTCGGCATCAAATCCTTTTTGAGCGATTACAGCTAAATCATAAACGTGCTGACAGAGCATTTTCGCTAATTGCGCCGATGGAGATTCGCCGCTACCGGTAACAATACTTCCCTGACTAATCTGGACAATCTGTTGAATTAGGGGATGATTAGTATTAATCATCAGAATATGTTCTTCGGGGAAAGCCATGGCTTTTTGTTGCATCATTGCCGTCATTTCCTGTAAGCGTCGCATCGCTTCTGGAAGTAAGACAATTGCCGGGGGAGTACCTTGAGGATCATCAGATTTCAAGGCTTCAGTTTTGATATTGATGCGGGAATTATCGAGAGCTTTGGCGAAGATTTCTTTGATCAATTCAGCCCGGGTTTTATTACTACCCGGATCGATAATTTCACTAGCTTGATCCTGTTCGAGCAGCGTCGAGTCTAATTCGGCATCAACCCGGGTGAATTTCACATCGGAGTATTCTCTTTCTAGGAAAGGAATAAAGTAATTAGTATCGATGAAAGAATCAAAGAAGAGGATCTCTAACCCTTGATTTTTGTAGAGTTCAACGTAGGTGGATTGGCTACGAGGATCGGTACAGTAAAAAACTCGATTTTCGTGGCGTTCTTTATGGCGTTCCAGGTAGGCTTTGAGAGTAGTATAACCTTCCTGTTCGATCGCTTCTAGGGGAGTTTTCGCCGTTGTTTCTTGCCATGCGTCACCTTCGGCGGTTTGTACTGCCACTTGTACCGCAGTTTCTGGGGTTTTGTAGGTAGTGCGATAGATTAAAATATCTTCTACCTGCTGTTTAAATTTATCCTCTTTTAAGGAACCAAATTTAATAAAAGTTCCCACATCTTCCCAACAACGAATATATTCTTTTGCGTCTTCGTTGTAGAGAGATTTGAGGCGATCAGCAATTTTTTTGGCAATAAAATCTGCAATACGGCGAACGGTGCGATCTTTGGTTAAAGCACTTCGAGACACATTTAAAGGAATATCTGGACTATCGATAACTCCTCGCAAGGGGATCAGGAAATCGGGAATAATTTCCTCACAATGATCGCTGACAAAAACCTGATTACAGAATAACTTTAATTGTCCTTTTGAGACATCCACATCCGGTCTGAGTTTGGGAAAATAAAGAATGCCATTGAGCAAGAAAGGATAATCGGTATTCAGATGTACCCAGAGTAAAGGTTCTTCTTGGAAAGGATAGAGATAACGATAGAATTCTAGGTAGTCTTCTTTCGTCAGATTTTGAGGAGATTCTTTCCATAAAGCCCGTTGTTGATTAATCACTTCCCCATCAATTTTAATGGGAACGGGCATAAAATCTGAGTAGGTTTTGACTAACTGGCGAATGCGGGCAGGTTCTAAATATTCCCCTTCCTCATCCATTAAAGTTAGGGTGATAGTGGTGCCGATTTGGCTGCGGGAAGAATCGGTTAATTCAAACTCTGGAGAACCATCACAAGACCAATGGACAGGGGTAGCACCTTCTTGATAGGAAAGAGTATCAATCTCTACCTTTTTAGCCACCATAAAAGCCGAATAGAAACCTAGGCCAAAATGACCGATTAAATCGTTGGCTGATTTTTGGTATTTATTGATAAATTCTTCCGCACTGGAAAAGGCAACTTGGTTAATATATTTCTTGATTTCTTCCCCCGTCATCCCGATGCCATTATCGGTAATTGATAGGGTACGATTTTCTTTATCGATGGCGAGATTAATTTCTGGTTCGGGGACTTCTCCTCTTGCTTCTCCTGCTAAAGAAGCCATTTTTAATTTCGAGATGGCATCAACACTATTAGATATCAATTCCCGTAGAAAAATTTCATGGTCAGTGTAGAGAGATTTTTTGATAATAGGGAAGATATTCTCGGTATGAATCGTGATATTACCTTTTTCGAGTACCGTCATACGTTCAATCACTAAGGGTTTGACTATTCTAACTTTTTTATTTTGCTCGATAATGGCACCATTGATCACAGAGCGATTGCCCAACTTCTTCTAGGGGGATAACCGTACCGATAAAGGCATTTAACGGCAGCGGGGCGATTTCTAGAACTCGCTCGCAAAAATCGGGGTTAATTGCCAGATTATCGAGGTTATTGATGACTTTTTGACTTTTACAAGCGGTTGGTTGAGATTTGCCGATTGAGGGGGAATTGCAGTAGCTCTACTTTTCACTTTGCAGATATCCCTCAATCAAAATATCGGGATTGAGATAATTAACCGTGACATTTTCTAACTGTAAAGCTTGGCTCATTAACTGGAAACCTAAATCACCCACGGCAGTAGGTGCATTAATTCCCCCGATGATTTTGGGCGCGATAAAAGCGATAATTTTTTGTACCATGCCCTCAGCGATCGCTGCAGCGCTTAAACCGCCGCCGCACTCCCACAAAACCTGACAAAATCCCCTCTGATAAAGATTTTCCATCACTAAAGTGGGTGTCACCTCGGTTAGTTCGATCACTTCCACGCCTTTTGTTAATAATTGTTGCTTAAGCTTGACATTAGAATCAATTTGTGTATAGACAAGCGTGGGAAATTGACTGGTATCCCAAAGATGGGCCGAGGGAGGTAAATCGAGTGATCGAGTCATGACCACGCGCAGGGGATTATGATCGGAGAGGCCGTGAGTGGTTAGGTGAGGATTATCTTGACGGACAGTGCTACCGCCGACGATAATCGCATCACAGGCCGATCGCAGTCGATGGACTATTTGGCGAGAAGCGGGGCTAGTAATCCAAGCGCTATGACCGCTAGTGGCGGCAATTTTGCCATCGAGAGTCATGGCATATTTGAGGATACCGAAGGGTTTTTGAGCGGTGATGCGATGGATAAAACCCTGATTGAGTTGACGACATTCGGACTCCTCCACTCCCACCAGCGTCTCGATACCTGCCGATTCTAGTCTTTGAATGCCTTTCCCCGCCACCAAGGGATTAGGATCGATCATCCCCACCACCACTTTTTTAATGCCTGCTTGCACAATTGCCTCGCTACAGGGGGGAGTCCGTCCATAGTGGTTACAGGGTTCGAGATTGACGTATAAAGTGGCACCACGAGCTTTTTCTGCTGCCTGTCTCAGGGCGAAAACTTCTGCATGGGGTTGTCCGGCCCCTGGGTGAAAACCTTCGCCGATAATTGTACCCTCTTGAACGATCACAGAACCCACCAAAGGATTAGGAGAAGTCCGCCCCAAGGCTTGCCTAGCAAGGGTTAGACATCTTTGCATCATTGTGCGATCGAATTCCGTTGCCTGGGTCATTGTTTATTTCTCCAAACGAGGGGAGACTTGATCGGTGATCAGTAAACAGTAATCAGTGATCAGTGGGAAGCTTTTTTCAGTGTTGCCAAAGGCACGGCGTAGCCGTCCAGTAAACAGTAATCAGTGAACTGAAAACTCACATCTGATAACTGATAACTGATAATTGATAACTTCTCTACTATTGCTATTTTAAAGTGAAACGTATCAGAGGATACAGAAATCTCAAATAAAAAAAAACAAAGATCAAAAAACATTGACTACTCACAGATCAAGATAAATCCCTAGGTGTTTGGTCTTCTGACGTGATTGACCCCTGTTCCTAGGATTTAGTGGTTGAACGGACATAATTGCTCGCTAATTATTTTCAATAGTAATGAATCGACCTACTAACTCAACAAAGTAAACGAATTAACGATGAAACGAATTGCTCGAAAATCTGGGGAACTTGTCGGTTTGTTACCGAAAATTAACCCTGTCTGGTTAGCCTGTGTTCCTTTGTCCGCGATTATTTTCGTGGTTTGGAACACAGCCGTACAGGCCCAAGATGCGAAACCCCTAACCCCCGAAGATGTCCAAAACGCCCTCAATACAATCTGGGTTTTAATTGCCGCCATCCTCGTGATCTTTATGAACGCAGGTTTTGCGATGCTAGAAACGGGATTCTGTCGCCAGAAAAATGCCGTTAACGTTCTCGCCAAAAACCTGATCGTTTTCGCCCTCTCCACCATATCATTTTGGGCGATCGGTTTCTCCCTGATGTTTGGGTCTGTCAGTAACCAATTTTTCGGTACAGGAGGTTGGTTCCTCAGCAGTAGCGATCCTGCCAGCTACGTTATGCCGGAATATTTGCCCACCTCGGTGTTCTTCCTGTTCCAAGTCGCTTTCGCGGGAACGGCGGCCACAATTGTATCTGGGGCAGTGGCAGAACGGATTAAATTCACCGATTTCCTCGTTTTTAGCTTAATTATCGTCGGTATCATGTACCCGATCACCGGTCACTGGGTTTGGGGTGGCGGTTGGTTAGCTGACCTTGGTTTTAAAGACTTCGCTGGTTCGACGGTGGTCCACTCGGTGGGTGGTTGGTCTGCTTTAACCGGGGCGGCAATTCTCGGGCCGAGAATGGGTAAATACATCAACGGTCGCACCAGTGCCTTACCCGGCCATAACATGAGTATTGCGACCCTGGGTTGTTTAATTCTCTGGATTGGCTGGTTCGGTTTTAACCCCGGTTCTGCTTTAGCGGTTAATGAAACTGTACCCTATATCGCTGTCACCACTAACCTCGCCGGGGCCGCGGGTGGCATTGCCGCTACCTTTACCGCTTGGGCGAAAGATGGTAAACCCGACCTTTCGATGATTATTAACGGTATTCTGGCAGGTTTAGTCGCCGTTACTGCCAGTTGTGATGGTGTATCCTACTGGTCGGCCTTAATTATCGGTTTAATTGCCGGTGTGGTCGTGGTTTACTCGGTGGCTTTCTTCGATAACCTGAAAATTGATGACCCCGTGGGTGCGACTTCCGTTCACCTCGTCTGTGGTGTCTTTGGAACTTTAGCCGTCGGTATCTTCAACAAAGATGCGGGTTTAATCACCGGTCAATTCCAACTGTTTATTAACCAAATTATCGGGATTGTAGCGGTAGGGGCATTTACCGTGATTGTCAGCGGTATCGTTTGGACAATCCTCAAGGCTACCCTCGGTATTCGTGTTACTCCCGAAGAAGAAATGGAAGGTTTGGATGTGGGTGAACACGGGATGGAAGCCTATAGCGGTTTCGTCAAGGAGTCCGATATCGTTGCCGGCGGCCATTATGCTTCCAGTGTTGACATGGAAACGCCTAGCACTCGTTAGGGTGAACCTTGTAAAGATAGATTAATTAGATCCCCGACAAAGTTAAAGAGAAAAGGAAGAAGGCCTCGCCCCGATGCGATCGGTGGCTATAATTAGCTTCTAAACCTTTTCTCTTTCGGTTTTTTGTCTCTTTCCAGACAGAAAAAATTAATCTTGCTACTAGGCACCAACCGTCAATGAAAAAGATCGTAGGAATAATCGTACTTTTGCTGGGACTGGGATTCAATTGCGGAGTTGCCCCAGTTTTTGCGGAAACCATCGCCGCCGCTCCCCCCAATCCGATTAGTGCTGGGGATACCGCTTGGATGCTGATCTCGTCGGCCTTAGTTTTATTAATGACCCCCGGACTGGCTTTTTTTTATGGGGGTTTAGTGCGTTCCCGTAACGTCCTCAACACCATGATGATGAGTTTGGTGGCCATGGGTGTCATCGGTGTAACTTGGGTGCTTTGGGGTTATAGTCTCGCCTTTGATGTTACCCCGGGTAAAAGTGGCTTTGGTGAAGGGATCGAAGCTTTTATCGGTGGTCTGGATTGGATTTTTCTCAACGGTGTCACCGCCGCCGCACCTGACGATATCGGTTATGCACCCACCGTTCCCCATCAAGTGTTTATGGTCTATCAGATGATGTTTGCGATCATCACCCCGGCTTTAATTTCGGGTGCGATCGTGGAACGGGTCAACTTTAAAGCCTATTTTTGGTTTTTACTGCTTTGGTCCACCTTGATCTATTCTCCCCTAGCTCACTGGGTTTGGGGTAAGGGTTGGTTAGCAGCCACTGGGGCGCTGGATTTCGCTGGTGGAACCGTTGTTCACATTAGTTCCGGGATTTCCGCACTGGTGGCCGCCTGGATGATCGGTCCGCGGCGTAGTTTTGGTGTCCAAACCTATGCACCCCATAATGTGCCGTTTGTTCTCCTAGGTATCGGTTTACTCTGGTTCGGTTGGTTTGGTTTTAATGGTGGTAGCGCGCTTTCCTCTAGTTCCCTAGCCACGACAGCTTTTGTTAATACCACGATCGCCGCTTCGGCCGGTGGTTTGACATGGATGCTTATAGAATGGATTTTACGGGGTAAACCGACGGCGATCGGTATTGCTAGTGGATTTTTAGGGGGATTAGTGGGTATTACTCCCGCTGCCGGTTTTGTTCTACCCATCGGTGCGATTCTCATTGGTTCGATCACTGCCCTTACCTGTTTTTTTGCGGTTAGTCTCCGGGCTAAGTTACGTTTTGATGACTCTTTGGATACCTATCCTGTCCATGGTGTGGGTGGAACGGTAGGGGCAATCCTTACGGGGGTTTTTGCGACTAAATCGGTTAATTCCTTGGGTAATGACGGTTTACTATTTGGCAACCCCGGCTTAGTCTGGACGCAATTTGTTGGCGTTGCTGCTACTTATATCTTTGCTGCCGTGGGTACTTTTGTCATCCTGAAAGTTCTCAGTTTATTCATGGATTTGCGGGTTAAACCGAATACGGAAGCAGAAGGGTTAGATGTTCCTGAACACGGAGAGGAAGCCTACGGACAAGAATTCGAGTTTGGTAACAGCCTTTCCTACCAAGAAAATCCTGCTGCCACAAATCCTCGAGAAAATTATTAGCGATTCAATCAGCTATCAGTCCAGCTAACAGAGGCGAAATTTCGTCTCTGTGAAACTGGGCTGAACAATCAAGAAAAGGAACGGGTCTGTTTCTAGGTGAGTTTAAATTTCAACCCCTCACACATTACGCCAATACCAGCGAGTAACATCGGTTAAAAATTGTTTGACTCTGGGAGGAGGGGTTATTTTTAATCCTAGCCATTGATAGGGAAGTTCTCCCACCACCTGATAGGTCTTAGAGACGTTCATATTCGCCGGTAACTCCATTCCCCAGCGTTTAAAACTAGCGGCGCAATTTTCTGTGATTTCACCGCGACTGGTGCTTTCCCCATACACGGCTATATTCTTATCTACAATTAATTGTCTTTCTCCCACTAATTTTGTGGTTTTGAAACTATCCATTTCCTTACCAAGAAACGGTCGATCAGGGAACCCTTCAAAAATTCTTCTCAAAGCTTTTACTTTCATGAATTGATGAGACCAGACATCGGGGAGAGTATCTGCTTGAGAAAATACCGTTTCTCGTAAAACTACTTGCTTTTTAGGGGTGAGAATCTTGACTCCTTCTTGAATAAATTTGTCGCTTTTAAAGTAACCACCTTTAAGGTGGCGCAGGCAGAGAATTGTTAGGAGATCGGACTCGGTGTTATTGATAACAAAATTGTAGATATCATTAGCTGCCTCTTCTTGAATTCGGATCAGATAACGATCATCCATGCACCAATAAATCCATTCTTCGTCAGGCAAGTCTTTTAAGAGATTTAAAACTGTATCCCTGATCAGGCTAACTTGTTTAGTTCCCTTCTCGGTTTCAATAGGATGAATAACCTTGGCAGAATCCATCGGAATTAACTCCACTTTATCGCCATATTTTGCCAAGTTCTCAGGATAATCGCCGTAGGGAACCCGAAAAGTAAAAGGATTACTTGACCACAATTTTTGATAAGTATAAATCATGTGATCGGCAAATTTCATGTACTTATCGCAGGTTAAAACGATCGCTTTCATAAATGATTTTTTGTCCTGAATAGTTTTTTAGTTTTGGCTGCTATCCTTACAGAGCCGCTAATGATAGGATTTTTACTGCCTACTCTACAGCAAAGCTGTCCATTTGTCAAGACTTTTCGAATCCTAGTGCTGAAAAACCAAAGAGCGGCGATATCAAGAAAGCTTTTTCTTCTCTCCATCAACTGGCAATTTTACCGATTCTTAAATCAAGAAATTGGTAAGCCAGCTAACTCAGCAATTGTGTAGGTGGGTCTGCCTTTAACTTCCTCGTAAATTCTGCCGATATATTCTCCTAGTATTCCGATGCTAATTAGCTGTACAGAACCCAGAAAAAATATAGCGATCATAATCGTGGCAAAACCCGTGATCGGTGAGTCGGGTTGCTGTAAACGCCAATATAATACTAACAGAGCCATAATCAAAGATATCAGGGCAGAAAATAATCCTAGATAGGTAGCAAAACGTAAGGGGACACGAGAAAAAGATACTAGGCTATTAATAGCTAAAGATAATGATTTGCTAAAGGTATATTTTACTTCCCCGGCAAAGCGCGCATCCCGCTCAAATTTAACCGCAGTTTGTGGAAAGCCAATCCAAGCGCGCAACCCACGAATATAACGATTTCTTTCCGGGAGAGAATTTAATAGATCTACCACCTGACGATCCATTAAACAAAAGTCTCCTGTATCGGCGGGAATATCCACATCTGCTAGTCTTTTAAGCAAACGATAAAAGAGATAGGCCGTCAGTTTTTTAAACCAACTTTCTTGTTTTCTTTTGGTTCTTTGGGCATAAACTACTTGATACCCCTCTTGCCATTTTTCAATCATTTGGGGAATTAATTCGGGCGGATCTTGCAGGTCAGCATCCAAAACAATAATTACTTGTCCTCGGCAAAAATTAAGTCCAGCAGTTACCGCCGCTTGATGACCAAAATTGCGGGCGAAACTGATATAACATACTCGCAAATCAGCTTTGTGCAGTTCTCGCAGCAGTTTTAAGGAACCATCTTTACTACCATCATTTACTAGGATTAATTCTACCGCCCCATCTAAATTATTCATGATGGCACTCACCCGGCGATACAGTTCGGCAATAGTTTCTTCCTCGTTATAGATGGGGACAATCAGGGAATATTTTAGCATTTGCATAATAATATTTTACCAGTAATTGATTGAAAAAAATCGATTTAATCCCAGTTTTTTCCTCCTGTGTTTAATAATTATCTTAGGTTCAATATTCTAACAGGAGTATAATTTTGTCAAAGTGAAAACCCGATTAGCCAACGATTTACCTCCTTTCTTCCGGCTCCTAACTCAGAGAATTCTGCCGTCAATCTCTTTACTTAGCCAAGGAACTCCTCGATCGCCTGTCCCGTCTCTTCCGGTGCTTCTTCCGGTAAAAAATGACCACTGGCGATCGCCTGTCCCGTGACTTGATTAGCTCGCTGCTGCCAAAGAGCAATCAGATCGTATTGACGTGCAATGAAACCTTTTTCTCCCCAAAGAACCAAGAGGGGAGAGGAAATTTTCCGGTCTAAATCCTGACGATCATGCTCTAAATCGATGGTAGCGGCGGCCCGATAATCGGCACAGGTGGCGGTTATCGTGCTTAAATCTCGAAAACAACGCCGATATTCCCCTAAAGCTTCCTCTGTAAAAGCGCTAAAATCTCGCCCCCAACTTTGCAAGCAATGTTGCAGATAATAATCGGGATTAGCGGCGATCAGGGTTTCGGGAAAAGGGGAAGGCTGAATCAAGAAAAACCAATGATAGTAGGCAGTGGCAAAAGTTTGCTCAGTCGCCTCATACATCGCCAGCGTTGGGGCTATATCGAGTAAAACGAGTTTTTTGACCTTTTCGGGAAAATCAAGGGCGAGACGGTGGGAAACTCGCGCCCCTCGATCGTGGCCGATTAGATAAAACTCCTGATAACCCAATTTTTCCATCAGCAATACCTGATCGAGGGCCATGACTCGCTTGCAGTAATTGCTAGAATCCTCTAGGGGTAAGGGTTTATCGCTATCCCCGTAGCCGCGCAGATCCGTGGCGATCACCGTAAAATTGGCCGCTAATCGGGGGGCGATTTTATGCCACATTTGATGGGTTTGGGGATAACCATGCAGCAAAAGCAGCGGAAAACCGCGCCCACCTTTGACACCATTGATAGTAATGCCATTAACTTCTAGCTGAAATTTCCGAAAATTTGTCAGCATTTTTGCCTCCTGTCACTTTGGGGAAAGATAATTGCATCATCTGGCAAAAGTGACCCAATCAGTAAAGTTTTTTCACTATAGCCGCTCAAGCCGCTGCTTTTCTGGTAGATTAAAACCATTAGGTTGCTCAAAAACCAGCGAGTTAAGCAGTAATTTGATTATGATCTCGATTATCTATTCCGATGAATTTCTCGAGCACGATACAGGTATTTACCATCCCGAAAAAGCGGCGCGTTTAACGGCAATTGTCGAGGCTTTAAAACAAACAGAATGGCAGTCAAAATTAACATGGCATTTACCGACACCGATCGAAATTCGTGACGAAGTACTCACTTTAATCAAACAAGTTCATAATCAAGATTATGTTGATATATTGCGGCGAATTTGTCAACGGGGTGGGGGAAGATTGGATGCAGATACTCCCGTTTCTGCGCGTAGTTACGATGTGGCGTTACTAGCGGTTAGTGGCTGGTTAGATGGAGTCGATCGAGTTTTATCTACTGGCGATCCTGCCTTTATTTTAGCCCGTCCTCCCGGGCATCATGCCACTTCTAATTATGCCATGGGTTTCTGTCTGTTTTCTAATGCTGCTATTGCCGCTTATTATGCTTTAGAAAACAAAAGAGTGCAAAAAGTAGCGATTCTCGATTGGGACGTGCATCATGGCAATGGCACCCAGGATATAGTCGAAAATCATCCCCAGATTGCCTATTGTTCCCTCCATCAATTCCCCTTTTATCCCGGCACGGGAGAAGCGAGAGAAAAAGGTGAGTTTAATAATGTTTTGAATATTCCCTTATCGGCGGGAAGTACGATTAAAGATTATCAAGAACATTTTGAGGGGCAAGTCATACCTTTTCTGAAAAATTTTCAACCGGATTTAGTGATTGTTAGTGCTGGATATGATGCCAATCAAGCGGATCCTCTGGCGGGCATTTGTTTACACCCACAGGATTATGGAATTTTAACCAAATACCTCTTAACTCTTAATAAACCGCTGCTTTTCGGCTTAGAAGGTGGTTATGATTTAGAAACTTTAGCGGCTTCCGTCGTCGCCACCTTAGAAGCTTTGCTCTGATCCTAATCTGGGTAATCATTACATTTCTTTAAAAAGATTGCTAACAAAGCGATCTAATGCGGTAAGGTAAACGATCGATAGAAAAAAAACCTTGACCTAGTTGCCTTTTAAGATTATGAACTCCCTTGCGCCACACCTCAAAGCCAAAGCCCTCAAGCCCAATAGTCGTCGT
Organism: Microcystis wesenbergii FACHB-1317; assembly: GCF_014696875.1. GTDB lineage: Bacteria > Cyanobacteriota > Cyanobacteriia > Cyanobacteriales > Microcystaceae > Microcystis > Microcystis wesenbergii_A. The sequence continues at coordinate 11,875 of NZ_JACJQV010000089.1, forward strand.
CCTGCCAAAGAATTGTGTAGCGAGTGCGGACTTTGTGACACTTATTACATTCACTATGTTAAAGAAGCTTGTGCTTTTCTCAATCAACAAATAACTGATTTAGAAGCAGAAGCACACGGCAAAAGTCGCGACTTAAATCAGGAAAATGATCTCTATTTTGGTGTTCATCAAGAGATGATGGCTGCCAAGAAAAAACAAGCTATACCTGGGGCGCAATGGACAGGAATCGTCAGTACAATTGCCTGTGAAATGCTCGATCGTGGTTTAGTAGAAGGGGTGGTTTGTGTGCAGAATACCGCCGAGGATCGCTTTCAACCGCAGCCGATTCTCGCCCGTACCACGGAAGAAATTCTCGCCGCTAAAGTTAATAAACCGACTCTTTCTCCCAATTTATCAGTCCTAGAAGAAATTGAAAAATCGGGCATGAAACGGTTATTAGTTATCGGAGTTGGTTGTCAAATTCAAGCCCTAAGAGCAGTAGAAAAAAAATTAGGTTTAGAAAAATTATATGTCTTAGGAACTCCCTGCGTCGATAATGTCACCCGCTCAGGACTACAAAAGTTTCTAGAAACCACCAGTCGTTCCCCAGAAACCGTGGTTCATTATGAATTTATGCAGGATTTTCGGGTACACTTTAAACACGAAGATGGCTCCATCGAAATGGTTCCTTTTTTTGGCTTAAAGACTAATAAATTAAAAGATGTTTTTGCTCCTTCCTGTATGACTTGTTTTGATTATGTTAACTCCCTTGCTGATTTAGTTGTGGGCTATATGGGCGCACCTTTTGGCTGGCAATGGATTGTCGTTCGTAATGATACGGGTAAGGAAATGTTAGAGTTAGTTAAAGATCAATTAAATACCCAAGATGTTATGTCTAGTGGTGATAGAAAACAGGCTGTACAAAATAGCATTCCTGCCTATGATAAAGGTGTAACCTTGCCGATGTGGGCGGCAAAAATGATGGGAGTAGTAATTGAAAAAATCGGTCCTAAAGGTTTAGAATATGCTCGTTTTTCCATCGATTCTCACTTTACCCGTAATTACCTTTATGTTAAACGTAATTATCCTGAAAAATTAGCGGCTCATGTTCCTGAATATGCTAAAAAGATTGTGGAACAGTATAAATTGCCCGATTAATTAGGGTATGCTGAAAAAGTAGGGGCGCAGCATTCGGATAGGAATCGGTTTCAACGATAGGTTATCGTCCGAATACTTTGCCTCAAGTCAATGATAGGTGGTGCGTTACGACGGATTGTTAGCCTCAAGTCAAAGCAGAAATTTTTGCCGTCTAACGCACCCTACTGGACTGGACTAGGTAATAGGTGTAGGGGTAATTCATGAATTACCCCTACAATAACGTTTGTCTGGATGTTGTTAAAATTTCTCTTGACAAAGGCGACTTGACATGATACTATATTCATAATGGAAAATCCGTGCGCCTACAAACCCTATTTTCAAGTCTCAATAATCGCCAATAAAAGCTTAGATAGCGATAATTTTTTTAAGGATTGAGAACCATGAACCGTCAAAGAGATTTTTATGTTGTCATTGAACGGGATGAGGATGGATATTATGTTGGGGAAGTTCCTCAACTTCGGGGTTGTTACAGTCAAGGGGAAACGATTGATGAATTGATGAAGAATATCAGGGAAGTGATTGAACTTTGCTTGGAAGATGACAATCCTGAAGATGTGTCGGAGTTTGTTGGAATTGAAAAGGTGTCTATCTGATGCGTACCTGTTCATCGGGGGAAAACTGTCGGGAAAGGATTACTCCTAAAAATTTTACGCGATGCTGAACTGACAAAAGAAGAATTTATTCGTCTGCTGTAATTCCCATCTTGATTTAAGCTTCATGTCTCCGTTTTTCTGGATGTTGTTAAAATTTCTCTTGACAAAGGCGACTTGACATGATACTATATTCATAATGGAAAATCCGTGCGCCTACAGACCCTAGTTTTCAAGAATTTTCAAGGTCTAGTTTATTCGCCATAATGGGTTTTAGTACGATGAATATAGATTACATCATCAGTCTAAACTTTGATTGGAATGATTGAATGAATACTATGATTGTGTTGTATGCTGACTTCATAAACCATTAATCAATGTCTCCCAAGACTTCCTCAAGAGAATAGGTTTCATTTTCATTAATTTGCTGTAGAGATAGTTGTAAGCTTTCTCTTAAGTCGGGAATAGAGAGTAATTCGATGGTTTCTTGTAAACTTTCATAGTTTTTTTGAGAAATCAAAATTACAGAATCCTCCTGATTCTCAATGGCATAAATTTTGTTATCTTCTGTAACCGATTTAACGAGACTCTGTAAATCGGTTTGAGCATCGGCTATTTTAATTTTTTTGATCATAATTAATCCTTTTTTTGATGATGAAATAATAAAAACTATTGTAGGGATTTAACAATCTCTCCTAATCACAGTCCAGACAGCATCCTCCTATAATTATCCATCATTGTAGTCATCAGTGATTAATTCAATCACTGTCAATTACAATAACGTTTTTCTGGATGTTGTTAAATTTTCTATTGACAAAAGCCTCTTGACATGATATTATATTCATAATGGAAAATCCGTGCGCCTACAGACCCTATTTTCCAAAGCATTCAAACTCTATCTTAATTCTACTTGCCAGAGTTGGGACAACATAGTTTTATATTCTCCATAATCGTTTGAGTATGGGAATGACTTTCCCCTAATCCTTCTCTGAAAATATTAATCGCTTCTAGATAGAGAGGTTCTGCTTCTGTGTACCTGACTTGAAAATAGTACAATAGTGCTAAATTGTTGAGAGATACCAATTTTCATAACTAAGATTGGGAATATTTTGAAAATGCTTAATGTTAGCTGTAATCAGAGTATAATCGCAATAAATAGCAGTCGCAGCAATAAACAAATCAATCGGGGTAATTAGTTGTCCTTTTATTCTAAGATTAACGTATATTTGAGTAGCTATATCACTAATTTCACGATCATAAGCAATTACTTCACTGACTTCTACAAGACGTTCAAATTGTTGTTGTTGATTTCGTGCATCTTTATACAATAAACCACTTTTAATCTCGTAATAGGTAAAGATTGAAAACGATATATAAGTATAGTGTTGTCGATAGATGCGGAATTGTTCAATTACTGCGGGATTGCCTCGTAAAAAATAAGAGAGGATATTGGTATCAAGTAATGCTTGTTTCATAAGTAATTTATACGTTTTAAATCGAGTTGACGATTAGCTTCTGCTTCTTCGACAATCTCTTGCATAGTATTTTCTATATCTGCTGCCATACCAGCAAATTCCATAAAGTCAACGTCTGGATGTTTTGTTTTTATAGATTGGACAAAATGCAGGATTTCTGGCAGCAGGGAAATGGGAGTTGTTTCAATTTCTTTAATAAGTTGTTCTTTGAGTGTCATAGCTTTATCAGTTATCAGTTATCAGTGAGCAGTGGTTAATTCAATCATAGTCAATGATAGGTGATGGGTTACGACTAAATCTGGATGTTGTCAAATTTTCTCTTGACAAAGGCGACTTGACAGGATACTATATTCATAATGGAAAATCCATGCGCCTACAGACCCTGTTTTCCAACGGTCTTAAGTAGGGTCTGCTGAAAAAGTAGGGGCGAAGCATTCGGGCAATAACCTATCGGTGAAACCGTAGATTTTCTATCCGAATGCTTCGCCCCTACAGGACACGGGCCGATGAAGACGCAAGGTTTTGAACGACGATTCTCTCAAAATCTTGCACCTGTTTCGCAAAACAGAACCCTAAAACCCTTACCTCGTCTATATTTCACATTTATTCAGCAAGCCCTAACTATGATTGGTTTATTCAATCAATCTTCATCTCTAATCCACTCTTAACTAGGTTCCTAGTCATAGTCCATCATTCAACATTCCAATCACAGTTAAGACTGTTTTCAGGGATGAGGGGGTTTTGGTTTCAACATCTCCACCACCTCATCGGGAAACCGTTGTCTTAATTCTGCTTCGGGTAATTGGGATAACATCTCCAGATAATTCCGATAAAAGGTTTGGGTATGGGGATGATTTTCCCCTAATGCTTGGGTAGCAATATTAATCGCTTCTAGATAGAGAGGTTCTGCTTCTGAGTACCTAACTTGGGAGTAGTACAAGTGTGCTAAATTGTTGAGGGAAGTTGCTACAGAGGGATGATTGTCTCCTAAGAGTCGTTTTCTCAAATCTAATGTAACTCTATATTTTGAAATAAAATGAAAAATCCTTCTTGTGTAAAATGCTTATCGTGGGTAAGAATTTCATTTATATTCATTTGGCGCATTGTTTGCATGGATATACAATCTGTTAAGCTGTAATCCTTATCTGGACGATTTTGATATAAATCTAATCCTGATTGGAACGTCTGATGAGTTTGAGGTATAACTAAGATTTGGGGATTATTTTGTAAGCCTCTAATAACTTGTAAGGTTTTTCGTCTAACTGACATTCCATAAGCAGATAGATTGTTGAAAACTTCAATAAAGACTTCATCGGTTGTCACTATTGTTACCTGCTGGAGTTTCCTTGTCATTTCTATAGCTTTCTCATGCCAATCATCACGATTGTTAATGAGAGCAACCCAATAAAATGTGTCTGCAAAGATGGTTTTCATTGCTATGATGCTATAAACTTTAGTTTCGGCTTTGCTTAGGATTTGGGAACTCCATAAAGATAATGATCATGTTGATTAGCAAGATCTATAGGCAACTTTTCTAAGTCGTCATTGTCTAATGGCATCTCTTCCAGAAGCTTTAATATTGCCTCCCCTACATTACTTTCAGATTTAGCATAACTAGCTTGTGCTGAAAGGAGGAAGTTCAAAGTTTCTTCTATTAAAGAATCCGGTGCTTGTTCAATCTCTTGCAATAGTCTCTCTTTAGTGTTCATGGTTTTATTCCTTGCTAATCAGTTATCAGTTATCAGTGATTAATTCAATCATAGTCAATGATAGGTGATGCGTTACGACTAAATCTGGATGTTGTTAAATTTTCTCTTGACAAAGGCGACTTGACAGGATACTATATTCATAATGGAAAATCCGTGCGCCTACAAACCCTCTTTTCCAACGGTCTTAAGTATGATTGATGTGATTATGTGATTGACTATGATTGGTTCATTCAATCAATCTTCATCTCTAATCCACTCTTAACTAGGTTCCTAGTCACAGTTCATCATTCAACATTCCAATCACAGTTAAGACTGTTTTCAGGGATGAGGGGGTTTTGGTTTCAACATCTCCACCACCTCATCGGGAAACCGTTGTCTTAATTCTGCTTCGGGTAATTGGGATAACATCCTCAGATAATTCCGATAAACGGTTTGGGTATGGGGATGATTTTCCCCTAATGCTTGGATAGCAATATTAATCGCTTCTAGATAGAGAGGTTCCGCTTCTTCGTACCTGCCTTGGGAATTGTACAAGTATGCTAAATTGTTGAGGGATTGTGCCACATGGGGATGATTGTATCCTAAGAGTCGTTTTGTCAAATCTAATGCTTCTAGAAGGAGAGGTTCCGCTTCTGTGTATCTGCCTTGGGAATTGTACAAGTATGCTAAATTGTTGAGGGATTGTGCCACATGGGGATGATTGTATCCTAAGAGTCGTTTTGTCAAATCTAATGCTTCTAGAAGGAGAGGTTCCGCTTCTGTGTATCTGCCTTGGGATTCGTACAATGCTGCTAAATTGTTGAGGGAACTTGGCACATCGGGATGATTGTCTCCTAAGAGTTGTTTTGTCAAATCTAATGCTTCTAGATAGAGAGGTTCCGCTTCTGTGTACCTGCCTTGGGATTGGTACAATAGTGCTAAATTGTTGAGGGAAGCTGCCACATGGGGATGATTGTATCCTAAGAGTCGTTTTGTCAAATCTAATGCTTCTAGATAGAGAGGTTCCGCTTCTGTGTACCTGCCTTGGGAATTGTACAAGTATGCTAAATTGTTGAGGGATTGTGCCACATGGGGATGATTGTATCCTAAGAGTCGTTTTGTCAAATCTAATGCTTCTAGAAGGAGAGGTTCCGCTTCTGTGTATCTGCCTTGGGAATTGTACAAGTATGCTAAATTGTTGAGGGATTGTGCCACATGGGGATGATTGTATCCTAAGAGTCGTTTTGTCAAATCTAATGCTTCTAGAAGGAGAGGTTCCGCTTCTGTGTATCTGCCTTGGGATTCGTACAATGCTGCTAAATTGTTGAGGGAACTTGGCACATCGGGATGATTGTCTCCTAAGAGTTGTTTTCTCAAATCTAATGCTTCTAGATAGAGAGGTTCCGCTTCTGTGTACCTGCCTTGGGATTGGTACAATAGTGCTAAATTGTTGAGGGAAGTTGCCACATCGGGATGATTGTCTCCTAAGTGGGTTCGAGTTGCGGTTAAACAAGCTTGATAGTAGGGTTCTGCAGCAGCATACAATCCTTGTCCTTCATAATAACGAGCTAAACCTGTATAGGACCAAAATAAATCCTCATCAGCAATATATTCTGAATATTCCTTGACAGATGCTTGCAGATGGGGAATGAAAGGTGTAAATTCTTCAACTTTTTTCAGAGTCGGATTCTGGGGCATTTCCGCCGATTTCTTCGCCATAATAATACAATAACGGCGTTTTGCGGGTTCTGCGTGGGATGATGCTTCTAACTTATCCCGAAAATAGCGACGCAGCAGGGTATGAATTTCATACCAACCATCACCCGTATCCTTAACCAAACTCAGATGGACTAAACTATCGGTTAACCATTCCTCCACTGTATCCCCATCTTCATCGGGAAATAAATCCAGAATCATCCCCTTGGGAAAGGGCGCAAGAGCGAATAAACTGAGGTAAAGTGCCAAAATTTGCGCTTCTGGTTCGCTATGCAACTCCTCCCAACTGAGATTAAAGGCAGCTTTTAACCCTCGTTCCGCAGTCATTTCCCCATGAAACTTGGGATTTTTGGCTAAAATTGGCTCATCTAAGCCTTTTTCGGCTAATTTCTGCCGTATTTTGCTGATTTTCCAATCCTGTCGTCGTACCAGCAACCTTGCCACCAATTCTAACCCTAAGGGTAAATAACCCAAATCCTGACATAATAATTTAGCTGCCTCGATTTGTGTGTCAATTCTGTTGTCTGCAAGGTAGGAACGCAATAAATCAAGTGCATCTTTTTCTTTTAATACTTCTACCCGAAAAGTCGCAATTGTCGCTGATAAATATTCCTTGCGAGTGGTAATTAAGACCTGAAAGCGTTTCTCCTCTTGCGGTGGTAAATAATCCCTAATTTGCTGATAATCCCGCACATCATCAAAGATAATTAGGACATTTCCCGCTAACCAATTTTGCCAACAATAACGAATTTTTACGTCTAATTCTCCCTCATCCGGTAAAGTTAATTTGAGATGTACCCGCGCAAAATCTAAAATGGAAGTACCGATAAAACCGCCGTCACTTTCTGCCACATTTAACCAACATATACCCCCGGGATAGGCTTTTTCCTGCCATTGTTGCCAGCCAAACTGTCTGGCTAGTTCGGTTTTACCTATGCCTCCCATTCCCGTTAAGGTAGATATAGCAAGCTTTTGGGATTGTTTTAATTGAGTTTTTAAGTCAATTAATTCCTGATCCCTACCAACAAACTTAGGGATATTACTATTAGATAAATTGTGAGGATGTTGTTTAACCTGTTCCTGAACAGGCGGCTCCAGTCATAAATTAAAATTACTATTTGAGAAAGTACCTTGAAAAAGATTCTTTGAGGTATTACCTTGAAAAACATTCTTTATGGAATCAGCTAATTTTTGATTATTGATAACGCTGGCTTGTTGAGATTGAGATTTAAGGGTATTATTAACCAATTCTTTAAGAGAAGGTTCCGCTTCTATCGCTTTAACCAACTCGGTTATAATTTGGCTTAATTCCGGACTGGTTTTAGCAACAGATTCCACCTCCAGAATTGCCTGTCCATAATCTAAAGGTTGTTCGGGTGCTTTTTCAATTGCGGTGACAGTATCTGGAGAAACTTGTTTCAGGGAAGTGAGAAATTTTCCTGTTTGTTGCCAAACCTTTTCTCCCACTTTTTCACCTGTTTTCTCTAACGCTTTAGTGGCAATAATCGAACCAACTGCGATCGCTGCTCCTGTAAGAGGGTCTATAGATAAAATCGGGGTGATGAGGGTTGACTTTATTATATTATTGGGTTTTGATTTTTTCCCACAATATAGGGATTTTAGAGATTGCTTCAGTGGTAAATTCCTGTACTGCTAAAGTAAACTTGTGGTTAAGGGAGCATTCATGATTCAGTCCTCATTTTGGCTTTGATAATTTTATTCTGCCCTATTTTTCTCGATCAGTCACAGTCCATAACACAATCACAGCAATCACAGTCAAGACGACATGGGAGAGGAAGGATCCGTGTTATCGTAAAAATGGGGATAGATGGGGGGTTTGGTCTTGCCAAATCGGCAAATAGGGATAAAATCAAAACAAGTTAATTTTTTCCTTACCACATCATGTTAACCCCATCGGATAGTAAATTATCTAAGCAGCAGCAGATTCTCTCGGCTGTTTCCGAAGAAGAACAGCTTAAACAGCAACGGATTCAGGAAGTGCTATTGTTAATAGATAGTTTATTCCAAAGAGAGGAAACGACTTTTAGGATTATCATCGACTGTCTTTACGATGTGGGTTCGTTAAATTTAATTAATAAAAAGTTTCATCGTCGTTACTTAAATTTTATTATGAAAGCGATCGCTCGTTTTTCTAAGCCTATATTCAGAATTTATGCTCTCTATTGGGTGAAGAAAAATAGCCCCAAATTAATCACTAATTGGTTGGCTAGTAAGGTTAAATTCTAGCCAAGGATAAACTCCAGAGACAGATGATAGGTGGTGCGTTACGACGGATTGTTACCTTCAATTCAAAGCAGCAATTTTGGCCGTCTAACGCACCCTACGTTTTACTACTTAGTTGATGATAGGTGGTGCGTTACGACGGATTGTTACCTTCAATTCAAAGCAGCAATTTTGGCCGTCTAACGCACCCTACCTTTTGCTTCGTACCTCACTATTAAGATCTAGGGACTAAATTTGCACCTGTCTGAGATGACGACGGGGATCGGTGGTACGCTGAGATTTAATTTTCTCGTATAATTCCCGTTCGATCGCCGTTAATTCTTTGGGAGTATCGATGACAATTTTGACTAATTGATCGCCGCGTTGTCCTTTATTATCGATCCAACCTTTGCCTCGTAAGCGCAGGGATTGACCGGAACGAATACCGGCGGGAACTTTTACCGTCACCATGCCATCGGGGGTAGGAACTTCGATCGCTGTGCCTAAAACCGCCTCATCGGGAGTAATCGGTACTTCACAGGTTAAATTATCGCCTTCAAAAGTAAAGAAAGGATGGGGTTCTAATTCCACATCGAGAAATAGATCTCCCCGTTGTTTACTCAAGGGATCGATTAGTCCTTTACCCCGTACCCGGAGACGATTACCGGTTTTGGTTCCTGGGGGGATTTTGATATCGATCATTTCTCCGGCTAAATTAACCCGTTTTTGTACTCCTCGTAAAGCTTCCGCAAAAGTCAGACGCAGTTTAGCGGTGGAGATGCCAGAAGTGACGGATTGCGGTGGAGTACGAGAGCCGGCAAAGTCGTTAAAATTGCTAAAATCGCTAAATCCTCCCCCCGGAGTACCGTAGGAATGGGAACGGGGGCGAGTACCGCCGGAGCGGCCCATGCGACCGAGCAGTTCATTGATAAAATCATCAAAGGTGCTGTACTGGCTAAAGTCAAAACCGTCGGAACCGAAGTCAACCCCCGGATTACCACCTGGCCAATTCGATCGTCCGGACTGTTGCCAATATTGTCCAAATTGATCGTATTTTTGGCGTTTTTCGCTATCGGAGAGGACTTCGTAAGCTTCACTAATTTCTTTAAAACGTTCTTCGGCGCTTTTATCGTTAGGATTGCGATCGGGGTGATATTTGACGGCTAATTTACGAAAAGCTTTTTTAATTTCTTCGGCGCTGGCAGTTTTACCTACTCCCAGAACGGCATAATAATCTTTATAATCTGCGGCAGGCATCGATACGCTATCTCCTTAGCAATGAGGATTCAGTCGGGATATTCCTAATCTAACTTAATTTTATCGTTGTCAGGAGTCGGGAGTCGGTCGTCAGGAGTCAGGAGTCAGAGTATAGGGAAATGGGGAGATAGGGGAATAGGGAAATTTCAACTAATACCCCAAAACCCCAAAACCCTAAAATCCCAACACCCAACACCCTTTTTACCTTTAATGTAACGTCCACTTTTTGACTTTTCACTTTTTACTTTTTATCTGGGGAAATTGCCGACGACGACGATACCAAGTTCCCACACCTACTAACAGAGCAATGAGGGTAAAAGCCAGCATCAGGGGCAATATATCGCCTTTTCCTAAAGATTTTAAACCCGCACCCATCATGACAAAGGGTAAAATTCCGGGGACAGTGCCTAATAAAGTACCGATCAAATAATCGCGAAAACGGATAGAAGTTAATCCCGCAACAAAGTTAACGATACCGTAGGGAATAATCGGTAATAGACGGATAGCAAACATATAAAATAGGCCGCCTTGCTGCATTTCTGCATCGATCGCTTGCCATTTTCCCTGAAATTTTTTGGCGGTATATTCCCGGCCAATAGTACGGGTAAAAGCAAAGGCAACTATAGCGGCCACCAAAGCGGCGATCGTTGTCCAAACGGTTCCCATAACTACCCCAAAGATGGCCCCACCACTGAGGTTTAAGGGGGTAGAAGGCAGAATTAAAATTGTCCCGATCGTATAGAGAATAATATACAAAATGGGAGCCATAATTCCCATTTGTTTTAACCATATCTGTAATTGTTGGGAGTCGATACCACCGAGCAGATAAACTCCGATCGCCGTGGCGATAATACAAATTATGGTTAGGATAATAACACTACTTTTAGTTTTAGACATTTAACGGCAATTTTGGGCTAAGTGCGGGTTGTAAAACATAAGATGCAGCCGGGGTCTATATTTCCCTATTGCCAAAAATATAGCAGAAATCGGCATAGGATCGATCTCGATCTCAATATTAGCGGGCTGCCCTATCTGTCCCCAAATTACCCCCGATATCGGTGTGGGTAGTTCAGTTAATCTCCTCGCAAACCACGATCGAAAAACCATTGACTTTATAGCTATTGGCAATTACTGTCCCTTGATCCACAGACCAACAATTATAATCGGTTTCTGCCCAAGCTGCCGTGTCAATAATTCTTAGCCAACGATAATTATTCGATGACGGGGGAAGACGAAAATCCCCTGGCAGATAATACATATTAATTAACACCAAAAAATCGTGATTACCGACGGCACTACCATCAATTAAAAACCAAATAGAGCGATCATGGGCAGTTAAATCGCTAATACCATCGGGTTTCTTAAATAAATAGGTGACATTATTGCCCGCATCGAGAACCAGATCACCGTAGCGGTGCTGTTTGAGTGCTATATGATTGTTTCTTAAGTGAGCAATATAAGCGGCAAAAATAAATAAAGGATTGCGTTCTTCTTGATTAGTTCCCGTGCCAAAATTATTGTGATAAGCTTCCCGATAACCGGTGGGCAGTAGATGGGGTGAACGGGTGGCAATCATATCATAATTATTCCAAGTGGCCACACTATCAATATTGTAGGGATTATTATTACCATTTTGAGTGCGGCCAAATTCATCGCCCCAGACAGTCATGGGAACACCGCGAGATAAAAATTGCATCGTCCAAAAGTTGCGTAATCTTTGGCGACGTAAGGCCTGATTACCGCCAGAATCCCAAGAATCGTTATTATTATTGCCGCCATCGGAAGGACCAAAGGGCCAGGGAGTGAGGTTATTTTTGTTGTTATAACTGACCAAATCCATCAGGGTAAAACCATCGTGGGCAACAATAAAATCGATCGATTTTTGGGGTCCGCCTTGGTCGTTAAAATTGCGATAATCTCCGTTCACCTGTTCGATGAATTGAAAAGTATTACCATCTCCCTTTAAAAAACGCCGAATTGCATCGCGATAACGGCCATTCCACTCGCCCCAACCCGTCGGGAAATTACCCACTTCGTAACCCCAGCTATCCCAAGCTTCGGCGATCATTTCGGCATCGTATTTCTTGCCTAATTTCTCGATCTTTTCTAACAAAGGATGTTTAGGAAAGAATTGTTTTTGTTTGCCCCGATCTTCTCGTTGATGACTAGAAGGAGTTCGACCGAGGACGGGGGCCAGATCAAAACGAAAACCATCAACTCCCATGGTTTCTAACCAATAGGTGAGGGAATCAAGAACCAGATTACAGGTGACAATATGGGAAAAGTTTAATTGATTTCCGCAGCCGGTGGCCCCATCGACTAGATAATGTTCATCGGTGAGTTGATAGTATTCCACCACATCAAAACCACCAAAACTAACAAATCCGGTGACATCGTTGCTGCCCCAATTGCCCCCTTCTCCGGTGTGGTTATAGACCACATCGAGATAAACTTCCATACCTTGGTCGTGGAAAGCTTTGACCATGGCCTTAAATTCTCTGGTGGGTCCACCGGGGGAGCGATCATAAGCATAACGGCGATCGGGGGCGAAATAACCAAAGGTCATGTAACCCCAATAGTTACCACCCGGGCGATCATCGGGGTTATTATCGTTAGCGGTTTCTTGGACGGGTAAGAGTTCGATGGTAGTAAATCCTAGTGCTTTTAGGTATTTGGCCATATAGCCGGCTCCCGCATAAGTTCCTCTGTACTGGTAGGGAACGTTGGCCACTTCCTCAAAACCCGTAATTCCCTTGAGAATATCTTCTAAACGACTAGCGGAGGGGTGATTGCTTAAACCGCGCACATGGGCCTCTTGACACTCCCGTTGCCTAAAGGCGTGGGGATTCTTCATTCACAGGGAGATGCCTTGCAAAAGCAGTGCCTTTACTTGGTCTTACTCTCCCTCCAGAAGCAGTAGCGGTATGCCCTACCGCCAAAATTCGTAAACCTTCATCCCGAATATTCTTAGCGGCATTGATATCTCTATCGTGGGTTTCTCCACACTTAGGACATTGCCAACTGCGAATATCTAAACTCAAACTATCCAGACGATTTAAACAGTTACTACAAGTCTTAGAGCTAGGAAAGAATCTATCTACTTCTATATAGATTTTTCCTTCCCATTCAGCCTTGTATTTTAACATGGTACAGAATTGACCCCAACCAGCATCACTAATTGATTTGGCTAGTTTAGGGTTTTTGACCAGGTTTCTGACTGCCAGATTTTCTACCACTATGACTTGGTTTTCGTCAACTAATTTACGACTTAGTTTGTGCAGAAAATCTTCACGACAACGAACGATTTTAGAGTGAACTTTAGCCACTTTAACTCTAGCTTTATTTCGATTCTTAGAGCCTTTTTGCTGGCGGCTTAGTTTCTTTTGTCTCCTCGCTAATCTTTGTTCGTACTTACGATAGTATTGAGGATTCCCATGTTTAGTCCCATCTGATGTAATAGCAAAATGGGTTAGTCCAACATCTATCCCGATAGCTTTTCCTTCTGATGATTTTTGGGGTAAATCCTGACCATCATCATAAAGACAAGATGCGAAATATTCTCCTGATGGATTAACTGAAACCGTAACAGACTTTAAGTCTCCCTCTGGTTGCCGTGAAACTTGGCAATAGACTTCACCAATTTTAGGTAATACCAAAACATCATTTTTTAACTTACAGTGTTGAGGAAATCTAATCGACTGCCTATTTTGCTTTTTCTTGAAGTTAGGATATTTAGCTCGACCTTCAAAAAAGTTAAGGAAAGCACTAGAAAGATTTAAAGCAGCTTGTTGTAATACCTGCGATGGTACTTCGCTTAACCACTCATGCTCTTTTTTTAAGGAAGGCAGCAGCTTAATTATTTCGTCTCTGCTTAATCCTTTTCCAGTTTGCTTGTAAGTTTCGGATGTTAAGTTGAGAGCGTAATTGTAAAACCATCTAGTACAGCCAAACGATTTGGCGAGCAAAACTGATTGCTCACTGGTCGGATAGATTCTGTACTTAAACGCTTTTAACATCTTGTTTACCAGACTATATTTACCATGGTAAACTATTTAGCTAGAAATGTCAAGCCGTCCTCCGCTACGCTAAAGGACGGGGTTTTAGACCCAAATTTTCGATAAATGATCGCTTTTTCGTCGCCCAGACGGGGACGAATCCCGGTAGAAGTCCCATCCGGGGCGATAACAATGCCTTTGGGCGACCATTTGCCCGTATCGTATTGCCGCCGGATCACTCCTTTGTAGTCCCCTTCTCCCGTGGCATACATTCCCGCATTTTCTCCGGCTGCGATCATGGCCAGGGTTTCAAAGTCGTGGGAAAGTTCTCGCGCGTAGGGATCGAAGAGGACTTTATTGGGGTTAAAACGATGGCCAAAATCGTCCACATCTGCCCGAAAACCGGCGTTACTGTGGCCTCTTTGCCATTTTTGATCAAATTGCCAATTGGGACCCCAACAGCGAAAAGCGTAGTAACTGCCCTGGGCAATACCAGCGATTTTTGCCCGCCATATATCATCCTTTGGGTTTTTTGTCAACCAGTAATCATACTTAGCGTTTTCTCCCGTCGGGCGATCGTAGATTTCCAGAAGAATCTGACTGGCATTTTTAGAATAGACGGCAAAGGTGACACTATCGCCCCGATAATGCGCCCCGAGGGGATAGGTGGCATCGGCCCAGAGATGGCTATCTAGGGGGGCATAATTACCAGATTGGGGATGATTTTGACCGATCTCACTCTCCGATTTCATAAGTTTAATAAATCTCAGATTATGACTGTCTAAAGTATAGATTTAGTATGCTCTTGAATGTAAATTTTTATGACGAAATTCAACGTTTCTGGGCTTAATCCATTGACTTAGTTACTCAAATGGTTGAGGATGGGGGGGCTGACATAGGCATAACTTTTAGCTGCAGAACTTAAGCATCTCATAAAGTTGCTCCTCCCGACAATCCTCTATCTAATTATGAGAATCAGACAAGCTGGAATCCAAAAGGCAAACAAGTCAAGGTTTATACGCAATTTTCTGCCGGTGCAACCCTTGGCGATCAAGACTTGGCTAATTACTATGAAACGACAGAGCCAGGACTCAATCTTTCCAGCCGATTATGGAATAGTTTAGACATTGTTCCCCATGCTTGGATACCACCCAACTTGCTCAAATCCCCCCCTTTACCAACCCTGTAATATTGCTAAATCTTGACAAATTTCTCTACTGGTAAACAAACAAATTAAAAAGGTTAAAAACTGTAATTATCAGCACCTTAATCCAAGAACTTTGGCTATGAAAGGGCAATCTAGTATATTGAAAAAACCACAAACAACGGCAATGAAACAGTTTTTTCAAGAGGCTTATTTTCTACCTATTCAAGCCTACTTTAATTTACTCAATATTGAGGGGTCACTGACTAACAATTTATCTGATACTCTAACCCTATCTGATCAGGATTTAGATACAATGGATGCTAAACTATCTTAGTTTTTTAGTCTTGATTAACTCAGCGATCACCATCGGAAAATCTCAACCAGGAAATAAACACCATGAAATTAGAAGACATCATTCAACAAAACCTCGTTAAACCCATTGATTCCTTAGCAGGAGACTCGGAACTTTGCCGAGAAGTTCAGACCCGTTTGCAAGTTTTCGGATTACTTGCTGCTCATGGTGTTGATGGCATTTATGGACCCCAAACAAAACAAGCCTTTGAACAATTCAAACAAAAAATCAAAGAAGGCGAATTGGATACCTTGGGAGCATCTTCGGCGAAATTTTTACTAGAACTTAAAGAATTACCAGGGGATAATAATTTAATCTCCAAAACTCAAGCCGAATTTATCTATGGTAATGTCATTAGCGATGGACAATTAGCAGACCTCAATTCTTGCTTAAATCGCTTTGAAATTAACACTCACCCCCGAATGTGTCATTTTTTAAGCCAAACTGCCCATGAAAGTGGCGGCTTGAAATGGATGAAAGAACTCGGTAGCGGTGAGGAGTATAACGGACGGAAAGACCTGGGAAATATTTATCCAGGAGATGGTCCCAAATATAAGGGAGCGGGCGTTATTCAACTAACGGGACGCAGTAACTATCAAGCTTTTGCGAATTATATTCATGATCCGAAAGTGATGGATGGAGTTGACTATGTTAGTACCACCTATCCTTTTACCAGTGGCGGTTTTTGGTGGCATAACAATAACATGAATGCTCTTTGTGATCGCGGTGCAACGGTGGAAGAAATCACCCGACGAGTCAATGGTGGTCTTAACGGACTAGCTGATCGTCAGGCTTACTACGAAAAAGCGATCAAAGTTTTTCCTGTTTAGCAATGCTTGTCCTACATTTTCCGCCAATAGCTGTTCTGGTGCTAATTTTTACACCTCTAATGATAGGGTAAATTGGGGTCAACTTAATCAAGTTAAAAAGAGCGGTCATCCCTTTTTTGTGAAATTTGTTTTGTGACCAAACCATTAACAATTTTCTGGCTCAATCGTCATTGAGTCTCCTCGATTTAGTCATGTCTTAATCGAGGAGACTCAATGACTCAATTACCTGGATTTGTCTAAGATACGCCTAATCAATTCACAATTGGAGGGAGAAACTTTCAATGCCTACTTACGATCAGCAACAAACGCTTTTCTGTCTTTCCATGTTCGCTAATATCAGTAATAGCGAGAAAGTTATTGCAGATTTAGCCGATCCTACGGTGCAAGTAAAAATTGGTCAATGGACAATTGTTTGGGGTCCTGTTATTTATTATCATGATCCTAAAAATCAGAACTGGGATAATATTATGTATGTGGCGAAGGGAGAAAATGCCGAAACCAATAACCCTCAATAGGTAGTTGCGATCGCCGCTACGAATCCCCAATCAGTTTTTGATTGGTTACAGGAGGATGCTGCTACCCATAACATGGTTTCCTGGTCAACGCAATTCCCCGAACGCGGAAAAATTTCCCAAGGAACAAATACCGGAATTACTATTCTGCAAAACCTGAAAGATTCCTCTAACCGTTCTCTGTTAGAATTTTTGACCCAGGAAATTCCCAGCCAATCTGATCAACCTATTGAAATCATTACCACCGGCCATAGTTTAGGCGGAGCATTATCTCCAGTAATGGCATTATGGCTGTACGAAAATCAAGCAACTTGGAACCCTACCGGTAAACAAATCACCGTCAATACCCAATTTTCTGCGGGAGCAACTCCAGGGGATCAAACCTTTTCTGATTACTACGGAAATACGGAGCCAGGTCTCAATCAAAGCAGCCGACTATGGAATAGTTTGGATATTGTTCCCCATGCTTGGAATATTGAGCAATTACAGCAGATTCCCACCCTGTATCAATCTTGTAATATTCCTAAATCTTCGAGAATTGCACTATTAGTTAATAGTCAAATTCAAAAAGTGAAAAACTGTAATTATCTGGCGTTAAATCCCAGCACTTTTGCCATGAAAGGTAAATGTGGCGTTTTTTCTCAACCGCAAACAACTCCCCTAAAGCAATTTCTGCAAGAAGCCTATTTTCAGCATATCCAAGCTTATTTCAATCTTCTGGAAATTGACTGGCCGCTGACGGAAAATGTGGCTAATGCTCTGACACTAACGGATCAAGATTTAGATGATATTGCCACTAAGTTAAGCTAATTATTCTATACTACGAACAGATTACCAAGCTTTAGGCTGAAATTGAGGATCGTTTAAAATAATTACATTGTCTCCTGACTGAGCTAAGACAAATAATCCTTGACGATAAGCATAAAGAGCAATATCGTCGGGGACAACCATTCCGGCTACCGCTCCTAATGCTTTCAGATTCTGGTAACGAGGCATTAATCTTTTGAATTTTTCTAGTCGCTCTAAATGTTCGTCAACATCGCTTTGAGTCAGTTTACTTTTCACTTCAATTAAGACGGCTTCGGTATTATTAACTACTAATAAATCTATTTCGAGTCCCCCTTCGGGGCGTTGGGCTGACACTCCTGAGTATAATTCATGAACATCAAGCCCTCTTTCTTTAAATAATCTTACCGCAGCGGGACGAATTTGCCATTCGACAAATTCTCCCAAGCGATTTCCGAGTTTTCCTAGCTGTTTATCAACTCTCTGGCTTTGCTCTTTTAAAAGTCTTTCTGTTTCTTGAAAACGGCGATCGCTTTCTTGACGTTGTTCTCGCATTAAACGTTCTGTTTCTTGAAAACGGCGATCAGTTTCTTTTTGAGCTTCGACTAATTCCCCTAATAAACGCCAGACATCATCAGCGGTTGTGGCCATCAGATTTTCCCCTTAGATTTTTATTTCAATTATTATTCTACCAAGCTTTAGTCCGACATTGTGTGCTTAGGATTTCTTGGTCTTAAAATTATTTTTTTGAGACTTTCTTCTGGCTTGTGACAACTAGGTTAAATAAAGTCAACATTCCCACTGGATAAATTTGTAGAAGAACAAAGAAGAGGATTAATTGGCTAAGAAGGGCAATGTAAAGATTGGTTAAATTTTTTACATCGGCCACTTGACAGGGGGGGGGATTGTGTATTCCGTTATTATCAACTATTGGAGTTATCGCAGGCAATAGGGAAAAAAAGCTTAAGCTTTGTGGGAATTTGCCGCACCCTACTTATCCTTAACAATAGGTTTACTGCTATAAGTTTTGACCCAACAGGAACTAATTTCCTGTTCAATCGTTCTTAATAAATGAATCCTCAATTGAGTCACGTTTGTTATTGAAGATAATCGATGATTCAATTACCCAGGATTGTTCAATATCTGCTCAATATAGCAGGTGACAAGGGGAAAAAAGCTTAAGCTTTGTGGGAATTTGCCGCCTCCTAGTTGTCCTAGCTGCCTTGGCGGTTGCCAAGTAGAGAAAAGCCAGATTATTTAATTTCAACTCAATCCGTATTAGGAGAATTTTTGCCATGGCTGCGCTTGCAAATATGAATCTTATTGGCGTTCCTCATGCCGTTGAATTAATCAGCGGTATCGGCGTTGGTTTTAATTGTTTTACTGGCAAGCAGATGACGAATGCTTTGGCAGCCAATCCAACAATTCAAAACTTAGGCACTAATTCCCAAAGTTTTTTTAAGATTTGTTATTCGGCTGAAGATTTCAATAATACCGTTACCGATTCATTAGGCGTTTCGGTGCAGATTAGCTTAAAAAAAGCCAGCAATGATTCCAGTTCTGGTTCCGATTCTGGTTCTGGTTCCGGTTCCGATTCTGGTTCTGGTTCCAGTTCCGATTCTAGTTCTACCTTTAGCGACCCTTCAGTAAGTTCAACTCTGAGCCTATCTAATGCCTTGTCTATCAATGATACTTCCGTCAGTGTTATTGTTTATGCACGGGTTGAGAACATTCATCAGGCGCTGAGTCAATGCCAGTTAAACAGTAGCATTACTGTACCGACAACGCCAAGTGAATGCTTGAACTTTTATCAACAGTATGGCGATAGTTTTGTGTCTGAATTGACGGAAGGGGCGGAGTATGTGGCAGTTTTTGTTTTTTCTTGCCAAACCAAAGAAGACCAGCGCAGTTTACAGGCGGCATTGACAGCACAGGTGACAGTGAATGTTTGTGATCATATTTCGCCAACGCTGGGCGCTAATTTGACTGCTGGCATAACAGAAACCCTGAACAATACCACCGTGCGTTGTCAGATTTATCAATCTTTAGTTGGTAGCAGCGCTAGTTTGCCGACCTTTGCCAATAGTTCAGATGTGAGTCAATTTGTCTCTAACATAGTTTCAACTGCACAAAACTTAAACGCGAATACGCCAGTGGTGTTTGATTTTGCGGTAACTGGCTATGAAACCCTGTTTGGCAGCAGTTTAAGCGCCTCGTTTATCAATATTGCCAATAACCGACAGATTTATCTTGATTGTATTGCCCCAACCCTGACGAGTTTAGGGCATCTTGCCAGCAAATATCAGTGGATTACTACTGCGTATCAGGCTTATAAATATAGCGGCGATACCACGTTTAGCACCAAACAAAATCAGTTAAACAGCGATATAAGTAACGTCAATAGCTGGATTAGCAGTATTGCGGCGAACCCAACACAAACGCCGAGCCTTGCTAGTTCAATTAATCCGCCACTGAGTTTGATGAACGGCATACCGGTATTTAATTATTTAGTGCCGACGCAACCGCTATATGGCGATACCAGTAACGAGCCGTTTCAGGATATTAATGTCGGCTCTGAGGTAACTAACTCAAGCAGCACCATTACCGGCACGACAGCACTGAATGCGGGGATTAATGGCTCGATTTCTGGTCATGACAGCCCAACTGTTTCGGGTACTTATTCCCAAACCACTAGCCAAACTACGGGCATAGCGGTGGCGATGTCGAATATTCCAGTGCTTTATATGATTACCGTTTGGGGCAATAACAATGTCGCCCAGTTTTATGCCTCTTACAACACACTAAACTATACTAATCCATTTGCTCATGGCGCTGCTAATGTGTCTTCATGTAGTGGCGAAACCCTGTTTTTAACTACTACTAATCAGGATGATGGTGTCGATAGCTTGGATAATCAGGTGTATATCGACAAGATGAGCGGTCAAATCTCCAACGGCGTGATTACTCAGTTGAGTTTTACCGACAGTGCTAGTCACAGCATCACCCAACCGACAAGCGCCAGTGGTAGCAGTTTTAGCTGGAGTTTGCCAGCAGGAGCGACGCTGATTGGCTTTCAGGGTTATTGCAACAGCAGTAATCTCCTCGGCTTGCAGCCAATTTGCATTATCGTACAGCCAGCAAAATGGTTAGCGCCATCGATTGAGACGCAACCGTTTGTCAACACGCTGCCAGTCAGCACCTTGGGCGTGGGCTATAATTCTTTTCTTGGCAGTGCTTTGCCGAATTCCGCACTAAACAGCAGCGCCTGTACCAGCGTTGACCAGGGGGCGCAAAGCGAAGTCATTATGAAAATTTGCGCCAGTCGCCAGTCATTATCGGAAACTTTGAGCAAAACCAGGGGATTTTCCATTGGCATACCAGGCTTTAAATTGAGCCACACCAAAACCAAAACCAAAACCATTCAAGTAACCGATACCGATGTGACGCTGGTGCTGATTACCCGTGTGGTGACATCGAGTCCGGTTTATACGCAATGCAACCTATCTCCCACGTTGGCTAATTTAACCACAGAGCAATTGTTCACTGAATATGGCGATTCATTTGTCTGCGCTACGGTTAACGGCGGATTGTATGTGGCGGTATTTGTGTTTCAATGCGATAGTAGCGCCGTACAGGAAACGGTGCAAAAAACCCTGAGTGCCAGTGCGTCGATTAAATCGGCCTCTCTCGATGCCAGTTTAAGTTCCGATGTGAGCAATGCCCAAAGTTCCAAAGGTGTTAATCTGATCTGTTACCAACAAGTCATAGGTAGCAGTAGTTTCTCTTTGCCAAGTATGACTGGCAATGCCGAAACCGATGCGGAGGCTTTGGTGCAGACGGCCAGCCAGTTTTCTGCCAGCCATGTAGATACGCCTTGGGTGCTGTCATTTACCACGATGGGTTATGAAGGCCTGTTACCCGCCTCCGCTTTGAGCAGCTTCCAACCGATAGTTACCAACCGCCAGACTTATCAACTGACTGTTGCACCTGCTCTGACGCAGCTTTATGGCATCTGGTCGGAGATTCAGAATATCCTCCAGATTTATACGACTTACAATTACTACGCAGACCCTAATATTGGCTTTCCCATCAGGGGACAGCAACAAATGGTCTATAACGCGATCCAAGAATTGACCGCCTGGCTGACTGATGTTGCCGCCAATCCGCAACAGGCTGCTACCTCCCCTACTAACGGTTCCTGCGATCCCCTTGCCATTATCGCCAAAGGGACTCCCAGCCTTAATTACAGCATAACCATCACCCCCTGTAACAGCAGCAGCAATCGCTCATCGCCGCTGTGGGGCAACAATAATTCGGTGTCCTTTCAGGATATTTGCGCCGGACAGCCATTTTTCAACAGTAATACAGCCTTTAATAGCAGTCATCCAGCGAACAGTACGCCGACACCACTTTGTTTAAAAGACTTGCCAAAGATCGCTGCTGTTCAGTTACATGGCGGCGATTATGTTGATCAGCTATCAACTATTTACAGTTATAAGGCTGGGGCCCAAACCTTTAGCCATGGCGGAAGTGGTGGCGGCCCTTGTTTTAATCTGAATCTAGCCGTTGATGAATTTATCAGCAGCGTTAGTGGGACTTGCGGCGATTATATCAATCAACTCACATTCCAAACCACAAGCTCCCAAGACTATACGTTCCCGCTATCACCCTCCAGCACTGGTAACACAATTAGCTGGACTGCGGCAGATAATCAAATTTTGCTAGGTTTTCAAGGTTCCTCCGGCGATTATCTCAATCAGTTGCAATTGATTGTCCTGAGTCTCAGTCCAGCCAAATGGGCAGCCCCCCTACTGGATGACCTCTCCTCCCCCTTGCCTTGTCTTCCCATCACAACCGTGGGAATTGGCTTTAACAGCTTTAGCAACAGCGCTATGCCCAATGGTGCCTTGGATTTATCATCCCTGACTATCGGCGATCAAAACGCTACTGGCAAGCAGTGGTATCAAGTCTGTTCCTCTGGTGAAAGTTTGTCAAAGACGCTGAAATATGCGATCGGCGGCGGTGCTGACGATGATTCCTTCCATCGTAAAGTTACGCGCACGGCGAAGGTGAGCAATCTATCCGTAACGGTGGTGATCTATGCCTCCCATGAAAAAACCAGCCCGATCATTAATGGCACACCGCAATTAAGCAGCAGCGCACAAAGCTTGTTTAGCAGTTCACCGACGCAGTTTTATAGTGCTTATGGTGATAGCTATGTCTCTTCGGTAGTGTTGGGACTGGAATATATTGCCTTGTTGGTTTTTGAGTGCAGCAGTGTTTCGGAACAGCAATCAGTCCTCAACAGTTTAAGCGCTCAAGGGGTTGTGCCAAGTGAGCCGCCGGTCACTTTAAGCGCTAATTTTTCTAAACAGATGACTAGCGCCGTGTCTTCACTCACCCTTGATTTCTACGCTTACCAGGTGATACGCGGCAGTGATACGCCCCTGCCCAATCCATTTAACAGCACCGGCAGTTCCAGCAGTTCCAGCAGTTCCAGCCAAGGCGCAGCACCGTTAATGAAGGCCTTGAATCCTGAAATCAGTAAGTTATCCCTTCCCTACGCCACCAGCAGCACCTCGACCAGCGATCCTGCTAACAGCGTCACTGTAACCAATGTAATCCAAAGTCTCCTGGCATTTGCCAATGGCTTGAGTGCCAATAACGTTACTGGTTCAGGCATCGCCCTCAGTTATACCACCGCTGGTTATGAGAATCTGGTTAGTGAAACCAGTAACTGGCAATTTCTCGCCAGTAATCGCCCAGTAGCTGATGCCATTAACAGCTATCTGGGTACTCTGGCCACCATCAATAACCAGATGCAGATTGTTGACGATTTGTATCAACGTTATAACTACACTGGCGATGCCACTTTTGCCGCAAACTGTGGGCAGTTGAAAAGTGATTATCAGGCGTTGCGATCGCAACAGATTAGTTTGTTTCAAAATCCGTTTACTGCCTCCTCCTACCCAACACAACCTCAAAGTATTACTAATGGTGTACCTACGGCTAACTGGTCAATCGTTACCGGACCAATCTGGGGTAATGATGCAAGCGCCGATTTCTGGGATATTAACAGTTCAATCGCGATCGGCTGCGAAACCATCAATGGCAGTACTGTAACCACAGCAACGAGCAGCAACAACAGCAGTAACCCGACACCACTCCCGTTGAGCCAACTACCGCTGTTGATTTCTGTTTCGATTTGGGGTGGTGATTATGTCAACCAAATTGGCACAACTTACCAATCCCTCAACGGGACCCAACAGTTTGCCCACGGACAAGGCACGGTGAATGCCTGGCCAGCACTCAACTTGAGCAAAGGAGAATTTATTACCGAAATCACTGTCATCTCTGGTGATTATGTGAACGCAGTTCAATTGAGCACCAACTATGGCCAAACCTCCTTGCTTGCACCTGCCAGTTGTGATTCAGCTTCTGTTTCCACTTGGCGTGTCCCTGAGAACTGCACTCTCATCGGCTTTCAAGGCAGCAGCGGCGATTATCTGAATCAATTGCAACCGGTGTGTCTGAGTTTTTCGCCTGCTACTTGGTCGTCCGTATCTGTCAATTTCAATCAGATTTTGTTCACGCCTTTTCCATACACTCAATGTATCTCGGCAATCACTGAAGGTGGATATACTTTTCTCGTCTCTGCTTACCAAAGTGGCATCTCAGTTGGTCAATTTTCACCGAATCCAACCGCGCCAAATTATACTTTAGAAATGGTGAGTAATCTTGGTAGCGGTATCACTGCTGTTGAGTTTCTGGCTGGTGTCAGCTCTTATGTTAATTCCGGCGGGGGTCTTTCGAGCAATATCTACAGTTACTTTTTTGTTACTGGATCTTCCAACGGGAAGATTTCGCTCAACCAGATTACTCCCACTTATGAGCAAGCTTTTTCAAGCAGTAATGTTGTTCAGATATCTGAACACAGTGAACCCAATGCAGCAATTGCTGGACTTTTTTATTATGCCCCCACAGGCTATCTTTATGTGGCAGCGTCTAATGGCAACCTCTACTGGTATTCAGTTTCTCAGGTTAGCGGCCAGTACCTACCGCAATGTTCTTATGTGGGTTCAAACACATCTTATACGGGGGAAGCTCCATCTCCAGTATCTCTGACCTTTTTCCCTGCGAACACGCTAACTAATTACGATTGTGTGCTACTCGGCGGCATATCAGAGGCCACGGGGGTTATCTTCAATGCTAAGAACCCATCTTCAACTCCTACCCTTTACGGGTATTTAGAGCAATATTGCAAGCCGATGGTGTATCCATCTGCTGTTTGTCGAGGACCAAATGGTCTTTATTTTGCCACACTTTCGGGTAATTTACACTATCAACCCTATAGTGGTTTCAATGCCTCGTTAAGTCCTATTTGGACAGTACCCAGTGGACAGGTCATTTTATCTTTAGCCTATTCACCAAACACCAATAATGTAGCTCCGGGAAATTATCCAGATGGAGCAATCTTTATTGCCACGGCTCCGTCCAACCCCTCTAATTCCTCTATGGGCAGTATCTGGGTTTGCGATGTCAGTAATAATACGGTGGGCAATGCCGCCCAACAGGATGCAACTATCTCAGGGTCCCCTTGGGCGATCATTGCTGATGCCAATCTGAATTATATGTGTGCAACTGGTTCATCTGGTGTTTTCCTGAGTACCTTGGCAACTGATAATCCACAATCAAAGATGTTAGTCCCCAATGTAGGGTCTCCTATTGCATCGGATTCCTCTTCCTCGCTCACTGTTGTTACCGGTGCCGCCTTGGATTTTACACCATGAGATTCTGACACCACATGATGAATGTCTATTGTCAGGCATAATCAGTGGAGTGGTTGGGTTTCGTTCCTCAACCCAACCTACAAAACTAACCAGTACAGCGGAATCGTCATTCATAAATAAGTCATCAATTTAGTTGAATTTTGCTCAAGGAGACATCAACTATGACTCAATTACCCGGAATTATTCAAAGTGCGCCCAATCAATCTTTGGGGTTTGATGCTGATTCTGTAATTACCAAAGCTACCGCCCAACAATTTGCCAGTCAAGGTTACAAATTTTGTCTCCGTTATCTTTCCTTAGGTGCAGGAGAAGCGCCAGGAGATTTAACCTACGAAGAAGCTCTTGGCATTTTACAAGGAGGACTGGCATTAATGCCTGTGCAGCACGTTTCTTCCCCTGGTTGGGTTCCTTCCGCCCAATTGGGAACAACCTACGGCGATAATGCGGCAAATAATGCTATTAGCGTGGGGTTTCCCAGGAAAGTAAATGTTTGGTTAGATCTGGAAGGAATTAGTTCTGAAGTTTCAGCCGAAGCGGTAATTCAATACTGCACAAGTTGGTATAATGCTGTCGCAGGCGCGGGTTATTTACCCGGGTTATATGTGGGGGCTAATTCGATTTTGAATAGTCAGCAACTCTATGATTTGCCTTTTCAACATTATTGGCAATCAGAAAGTACCGTTCCCCCAGTGGCGGTTCGTAGTTATCAAATGGTGCAATCTTACGTTGGTGAACCAGTTAATGGCATTGGCATTGACCGAGATATTACCTACATTGATAAGGAAGGCGGTGTGCCTCAATGGTTAATTTTAACCTAAGTTTAATCTTTGGATAATTGACTTGACGGGTAGGTATCTATACATTGATGTTATGCCCTATGGGATTTAAATTTTGCTCCAGGAATATCAACCACTTTACTTTTTGAAAAGGAGAGAAAATCTATCATGGCAAAGAATAAAATTGTTGTCTTAAGTGACGTACATATTGGCACGAATGTCCCTACTAATTGGTATCAAAAAAGTTTTCATGAACCGTATTTGTCAGCGATTCTAGATTATGTGATTGATAACGCTGACTCTATTCAGGAGCTAATTTTACTTGGTGATCTGTTCGACTTTTGGACTTATCCGCCTAATTTTACTCCTCCGGCTACCGTTGATATAATTAACGCCAATCCTAATATTTTTGGAGCAACAGGAAAGTTAAGTCAAGCTTTAACTGCTCTGCAAGGGAATGTAACTTATGTCAATGGAAACCATGACATGAATGTCACTCAAAATGACTTAAATAACATTCAAAACTCAGCTAATTACAAGATCAAATATTGTTCAGATACGATTTATTATGTCACCTCTAGCAATGGACAAAAAATGGCTTTTACCCATGGTAACATTTTTACCATGTTTAATGCTCCCGATCTTCAATCTTCCCTGAGTCCTTTACCTGTTGGTCATTTTGTTACCCGAGCTATAGGTTATATGTTAAACAACACCCTTACTCCGGGACAAACTGTTGCTGATTTATCGGGACAAGGTAATCCTAACGGAATCGATTTAAGTGGTTTGGTTTCCTCGGTTAGTTCTCTCATTACTTCAGGTAACTTAGTCAGTGCCGTGCTTGATTACATAATTAAAGTAACTGGAATACCGGAAAATGAGCCGATTATTTTAGCGAATGGCCAAACAAAAACTATGGCAGATGCTAAACAGATATATAGTGGTTTACAAGATCAGTGGATTGCTGATTGGGGAGGAGGTACTAATGGTGAAATGATTACGGGCAAATCGGCAATCGCTGATTTAAGTGGAACTTATATTGCTTGGTTTGCTCAACAATCCGCTTTAGAATCCAACTCAAATTTAATCGTTTTAGGACATACCCACGCTCCGAAATTAGGTATAACTAATGGCTTTGTTCAATATGTTAATGATGGGTTTGAGTGTCCTTCCAGTCCCGATGTTCCCCCACAAACCTTTACTTTTGCTGTGATTGATACAGATACCTGCCAAAGTAATGTTTGTCAAGTAATAAAGCAGAATAATTCTTATCAAATTGTTCCTTTTGCTGCCCCGCCGGACTCAGTAATTTCCTCGATGTCAATGGATTATTCCTGTTATGTTAGTATTGATAACACTCAAGGAAAGTCAACCTTAACCTTAACTAAACCTGCAACTAATGAACACGGTTATTATGTTGTCAGTCCTCCTCAACAGATTAACCCCGGAGAACAGGTCAAGTTCTGGTTACAAGATGCTCCCGGACTATATGGCACCCAAGGAAGTGCAGTCTATTCCCAAGTAGGGGGTAACTCTCTTACTTTTGACTATGCTTGTCCTACAGGTTTATCCTCAAATAGCTGTTCTGGTGCTAATTTTTACACCTCTAATGATGGGGTAAATTGGGGTCAACTTAATCAAGTTAAAAAGAGCGGTCATCCCTTTTTTGTGAAATTTGTTTTGTGACCATTACCTAGATTTGTCTAAGATACGCCTAATCAATTGACAATTGGAGAAAATTTCAATGCCTACTTACGATCAACAACAAACGCTTTTCTGTCTTTCCATGTTCGCTAATATCAGTAATAGCGAGAAAGTTATTTCCGATTTAGCCAATCCTACGGTTCAAGGAAAAATTGGTCAATGGACAATTCTTTGGGGTCCTGTTATTTATTATCATGATCCTAAAAATCAGAACTGGGATAATATTATGTATGTGGCGAAGGGAGAAAATGCCGAAACCAATAACCCTCAATATGTAGTTGCGATCGCCGCTACGAATCCCCAATCAGTTTTTGATTGGTTACAGGAGGATGCTGCTACCCATAACATGGTTTCCTGGTCAACGCAATTCCCCGAACGCGGAAAAATTTCGGAAGGAACAAATACCGGAATTACTATTCTGCAAAACCTGAAAGATACCTCTAACCGTTCTCTGTTAGAATTTTTGACCCAGGAAATTCCCAGCCAATCTGATCAACCTATTGAAATCATTACCACCGGCCATAGTTTAGGCGGAGCATTATCTCCAGTAATGGCATTATGGCTGTACGAAAATCAAGCAACTTGGAACCCTACCGGTAAACAAATCACCGTCAATACCCAATTTTCTGCGGGAGCAACTCCAGGGGATCAAACCTTTTCTGATTACTACGGAAATACGGAGCCAGGTCTCAATCAAAGCAGCCGACTATGGAATAGTTTGGATATTGTTCCCCATGCTTGGAATATTGAGCAATTACAGCAGATTCCCACCCTGTATCAATCTTGTAATATTCCTAAATCTTCGAGAATTGCACTATTAGTTAATAGTCAAATTCAAAAAGTGAAAAACTGTAATTATCTGGCGTTAAATCCCAGCACTTTTGCCATGAAAGGTAAATGTGGCGTTTTTTCTCAACCGCAACCAAACCCCCTGAAGCAATTTCTTCAAGAAGCCTATTTTCAGCATATCCAAGCTTATTTCAATCTTCTGGAAATTGACTGGCCGCTGACGGAAAATGTGGCTGATTCTCTGACGCTAACAGAGCAAGATTTAGATGATATTGCCACTAAGTTAAGCTAATTATTCTATCGCTAAACAGTCGGCAGTGGGAATCGGCACGACTGTAAATATTGAGGTACAGAAAGGGCTAATATTTAAATTATTCACTTCTGACCTCTCAAGTAATTCTCTTTAACTGTAACTCAATTAACGACTTTAAAAAGTCAACAATACTCATCTTCATCAAGGAGAAAATTATTATGGGTGCTGGATTTCACATACAAATTGTCAACGCTACGCCATATAACATCAATCAAGTAAAATCCCATAGTTACCAGATGGAGTGGGATCCATCTTCTCAGATTAGTCCTAATTCCTTTACTCAATTTTATGCTGAGTTTAAAGAAACAGTAGGTCATGACAGTATAGATGATGCGGGTGATGCTAACTACACCCTTGAGGGGGTAAGTAACTTTAACTTTACAATTAGTGCTAAAAAGAGTGGAGTTCACGGACTATCAACGCCTGTCCCCTCAGAAGCAGGTTATGGGGTTTTAGTTGAATGGCAAAATATTCCCAATGGTCTTTTTGTTTATCCTACTCCAGATACTACTAATACATCTGCTGTAGGATGGATTCATGATGGAGTAGTAACGATCGCCCTTGGTTATTTCCCTAGTAATACCCAAAACCCAATTAGTTCCTATCCAACCCCTAATTATGGCAGTGGCGGATTAGCAGATGATCAAAGTGTGTTACGTCCTTCCGTATTACACTGGGCTAATAATTGGATGGAATTATTTGCCCCTTGTATTCAAAACCTTTGTCTCAATGAGTTAACCCTGCCAGGCACTCACGATGCTTCAACTTATTGCGCTGGTAGTATTAGTCAAACGTGGGTACAAACTCAATACCAAAACATCAATCAGCAACTTAGTCAAGGTATTCGTGCCCTTGATCTCAGATTAATGCTTAGTAGTGGCTCAGGGGATAATCAATTTGTTATGTGTCACGGGAGTTTTGCTCTCCCCCTGACTTTAGTAGATTTTCTCAATCAAGTAACGCAATTTTTAGCTGATAATCCCCAAGAATTTGTTATTCTTGACTTACATGATTTTGAGGGAAATTGGACAAGCCAAACCTATCAAGATTTATCTAATCTGATTATCAACACTATTGGACAAGATAAATTAATTCCGCCCTCTGGTATTTCTCAACCCTTAAAAGACCTTTGGCAAACTACTGGCCGAGTTGTAGTTGGTTCTCTCGAATTTCCTGATAGTATGTCTGATTGGTTAGCACAAAATACACCCTTTTGGAGCAGTTCTATTAAACAATATTGGTGTGGTACAAGTGTAACTGTTTGGTCAGACGTGCAGAGTTATTTACAACAACAAATTGACGCTATCAACCAACCTAATAATTTTCTCTGGTCATTAATGGCTCAGTATAATTATGAAGGTGCTTATGGAGTACCAGCTAATGTGCCTAAAGAACTCTCTAGCTTTTTCGCTGGTTTAAATGGCATCAAATCTAACATTATTGCCACTGATTGGTGGAATCGTGTCAATACTAGCACTGGACAACTAGAAACCACTGTCAATAATTTTTCTGCTCTCATTAATGGAGTCCCTTTAAACATTTTAAAAGGGTATCGACGGGCAAATAACTTACCCCTATGGTAACTGCCATTAGATAGGCGATCGCCACTAATTGAGCCTAGTTATCCTAAATCTCTGATACAGTCGGCAGTGGGAATCGGCACGACTCTAAATGGGGAGGGAAAGAAAGGGAAAATAATTAAATTATTTACTTCTGACCTCTCAAGTAATTCTCTTTAACTTCAACTCAAAAGGAGATAATCATGTCTTTTCCCTACACTCAATGTATTTCGGCAATCACTATTCCTGCTGGTGAATATAAGAACTATACTTTTGTCGTCGCTGCTTACCAAAGTGGGATCTCGGTTGGGCAATTTTCACCGAATCCAACCCCACCAAGTTATACTTTAGGGGGGGTGAGTAATCTTGATAATAATGGTGCCAGTACCACTGCTATTGAGTTTCTGCTTGATTACAGCAACACTGACTATTCACCACCTTACTATTTTGTTTACGGATCTGAAGACGAGAATATTTGGCTTAATAGCATTAATCCCGCTACTGGAGGCAGCCACTTCACAAGTAGTAATGTCACGACTCAGATCGCTTCGGAAAAACAACCCGATGCGCCAATTGCCGGACTTTTCTATTATTTCCCCGAAAGCCTTCTTTACGTGGCAGCGTCTAATGGCAACCTCTACTGGTATTCAGTCACTTGGTCTAACGGCGTGCCGAGCTTGTCTTATGTGGGTTCAAACACATCTTATAACGAAGATGGAGCGTCTGGAGCGTCCGTATCTCTGACCTTTTTCCCTGCGAACACGCTAACTAATTACGATTGTCTGTTACTCGGCGGTGTGAAAGAAGCTACGGGGGTTATCTTCAATGCTCAGAACCCATCTTCAACTCCTATCCTTTACGGTTATCACGGCGGATGTACTGCAACTGACGTTTGTAAAGGACCAAATGGCATTTACTGGGCAACCCCGGCTGGCGGTTTACACTATCAGCCCTATAGTGGTTTCAATGCCTCGTTAAGTCCTATTTGGACAGTACCCAGTGGACAGGTCATTTTATCTTTGGCCTACTCACCAAACGCCGGTAATGCAGATCCGGGAAATTATCCAGAGGGAGCAATCTTTATTGCCACGGCTCCGTCCAACCCCTCTAATTCCTCTATGGGCAGTATCTGGGTTGTTGATGTCAAGAGTAATACGGCGGGCAATGCCGCCCAACAGGATGCAACCATCTCAGGGTCTCCTTGGGCGATCATTGCCGATGCCAATCTGACTTATATGTGTGCAACTGGTTCATGTGGTGTTTTTCTGAGTACCTTGGCAGCTTATAATCCAGAATCAAATATTCCTGAGAATGGAATGTTAGTACCAAATCAGGTGACTAGCGGTGTTGGGCATACCTGGATCAGTGATCTTGTTTCCGCCGCCGCGTTGGTTTTTGGCGTGGTGACAGAGGATCCCGTTGCTGTCGGTTGGGCAGTTGCAGGTATTGATGCTGGGGCAATCGATTCCAAAACGGGTTATTAAGCGAATAGGACGCTATAGTACCAGTTGGTTGGTGTGAGGAAAAAAACCAAACTTTCCTCAATCAACCTAACAAGCTCTTTCATCAACAAAACTTAATTAAATATTCAAGGATGTTATCAATCTATGGTTCTATACCGATGCCAAGAAACTTATATTATCACCGTCAAAAATGAGGATGGATCTTTTTTATGGAATTTTAATAACTTTCCCTGCGATTTTGTCGGAGACAGACGGGGTGAAGCCGATATGGGAGCTATTCCTTTTGAGTTTAAACCCTACAATATACCTCTAGTGGTTGCCAATGCTAGATTATTTTCTGTCTTTGGTTTTGATGATCCCTCTTGGTTGGGAAGTCCCTTAGATATTCGTCTCTGCTTTGCCGCTGATAATGGGATGCAGTCGATTACTTTAATCCCCAATAAAACGGCGGGTTTTGATGTAATTGAAGACAGCGAACGTTGTAACATCCTTCGTCATGTCTATGATAGTCGTTCCTATTTTGAAATTTTGTTAGGTAGTACACAAGAAAACGCGGATACGGATACCATTTGGCTACATACTATGAATGTCTATCAAGACTAACCATTAAAGCGGATTCGCTAACTATCAACTTGAATTGGCTTATTCATCGAAAATTTGGGTCTGAAACCCCGTCGTTCTACGACGGCTTTACTGTTAAATATGAGCATCGTTTACGAAATATATGCTAAAATGTGAGGTATGGAAAAAGCCTATTCGTTTCGATTTTACCCCACACCAACACAAGAGTCGCTATTGCGGCGCACATTGGGCTGTGTAAGATTAGTTTACAACAAAGCTCTCCACGAACGAACACAAGCATGGTACGAAAAGCAAGAAAGAGTAGGCTACGCTCAAACTTCTTCAATGTTGACCGATTGGAAAAAGCAAGAAGAATTAGACTTTCTCAATGAGGTAAGCTGTGTACCTTTACAACAAGGGTTAAGACACCTACAAACAGCTTTCACTAATTTCTTTGCTGGTCGTACTAAGTATCCTAACTTTAAGAAAAAACATCAAGGAGGAAGTGCCGAATTTACCAAATCTGCTTTTAAATTTAAAGATAGACAAATCTATTTAGCTAAATGCACAGAACCTTTACCTATTCGATGGTCAAGACAAATCCCAGAAGCTTGTGAACCAAGCACAGTAACAGTCAGATTACATCCGTCTGGACGTTGGCATATCTCAATAAGATTTGATGACCCAACAATTAAGCCTTTACCAGTAACAGATAAAGCCATTGGAATTGACTTAGGAATTAGTAGCCTTCTGATTACTAGCGATGGTGACAAAGTATCTAATCCTAAGCATTTTAAAAAGCATTATCGGAGACTGCGAAGAGCATCTAAAAGCCTTTCTAGAAAACAGAAAGGGTCAAAAAATCGGGAAAAAGCGAGAATCAAAGTAGCCAGAATTCACGCCCAAATTACTGATAACAGAAAAGACCATTTACATAAGCTAACCACTCAATTAGTTCGTGAAAACCAAACGATTGTAGTTGAGAATTTAGCCGTCAAGAATCTGGTCAAAAACCCGAAATTATCTCAGGCAATATCTGACGTTAGTTGGGGAGAAATCACCCGACAATTAGCCTATAAATGCCGTTGGTATGGGAGAAATTACATCGAAATAGATAGATGGTTTCCTAGCTCTAAAAGATGTAGTAATTGCGGGTATATTGCTGAAAAAATGCCGTTAAATATTCGAGAATGGGACTGTCCAGACTGTGGGACTCACCATGACCGAGATATTAACGCGAGTAAAAATATTTTGGCCGCAGGGCTTGCGGTGTCAGTCTGTAGAGCGACCATAAGACCAGAACAGAGTAAATCTGTTAAGGCAGGTGCGAAAAATCCTTCGGGAAAGAAGCAGAAACCTAAATCGTGAGGTTTGGGAATCACCGTCCGTTTACGGCGGCGAGGATGTCAACCAGTGGAAGTCGAGATATTAAGCGATCGCCTAGCTCAAGACTAATAAAAACGCTGAAAAAATTAACAACAGGAGAAACAACGATGACTGGTACTAATTCCACTAGCCCAAATTATGTAATCGTAACCGATCAATATTGGGATGGTTTGGCTGATAATCCCCTTGGTGCCACGGAAATTCGCATCGAAAATGGGAATATCACTGCGATCGCTACAACAGTTGATCACAGCAACGCTCAAATTATTGAACTAAAAGGACACACCGTTACCCCTGGTTTCATTGATTGTCATGTTCATATCACCTTCTGTGAAGGGGATCCTACAATTCCAGAAAATCCTTATATGGTGACAGTGCCATTAATGACCCTTTATAGCTTAAATCCCCTGAAAATACTGTTAATGAACGGTTTTACTACTGTAAGGGAAGTGGGTTGTCCCGATCCAGAATTTATTACCGTCGATCTCAAAAAAGCGATCGCCAATGGCTGGATTATTGGACCAGATCTATTGGTAGCACCTCACCTGATTTCAGCCCAAGGAGGACATGGTGATTTTACCTCTTTAGTTGCTTTTCAGTTCAGACCAGAAAAATTTGAAGTAGCAGACGGAACAGCAGAAATTATCCGCATAGTACGGGAAGAAATTCGCTCAGGAGCAGATTGGATTAAATTCTGTGCCACAGGGGGTTTTAGCTCTCCTACGGATGATCCGAGTCAAACCACCTATTCCCAAGAGGAGATGAATATTCTGGTTAGTACCGCCAAAGATTTCGGTATTTCTGCTTGTCCTCACGCTTATGGAGGGGAAGGGGTTCAACGTGCTGTTAATGCGGGGGTACGTTCCATTGAACATGGTAATCTTGCCAGTTCCGAGACTTTGCAATTGATGGAGCAGAAGGGAGTTTATCTGGTACCAACTCAATACACTGTTTTAGAAAAAGCTCGCAATGCCAATAATCCTGAATATTGGAAAAGTCGTTCTCCTTGGCAACACGCTAAATATCAAAAATATGCCTCTCAACTGATTGCTTGTGCTGATAATTTAGCTAAAAGTAACGTTAAGATTGCTTTTGGTACTGATGCGGGAACTTTTCCTCATATAGATAACTGGAAAGAGTTTCCAGCGATGGTTCAAAATGGTATTACTCCTTTACGCGCTTTAAAAGCAGCAACTACTGTAGCGGCTGAATTATTAATGCAGCCGAATATTGGTGCGTTAGCGGTGGGGAAATTTGCTGATATTATCGCTATGCCGGGTAATCCTTTTGAGGATATTAATGTTACTGGTAAAGTTGATTTTGTGATGAAACGGGGAGTCATCTATAAACAACCATCGGGAGGACAAGTATAATGGTTTTGTCATCAAATCTCTGGAAGACACCAGTAACACTGCTGACGGGTTTTTTAGGTGCGGGTAAAACTACTTTACTTAACTCCATTCTTAAGGGTAAAAGTGATCGCCGTTTCGGCATACTGGTCAATGATTTTGGTAGTCTTAATATTGATCAGATGTTAATTAAAAATAGAGACGATGATCTAATCACTCTTGAGGGAGGTTGTGTTTGTTGTAGTTTACAAAATAATCTGGTTAATTCCCTTCCCAAAATCCTATCTCTCCGTCCAGATCAGATCTTAATTGAAGCCAGTGGAATTGCTAACCCTTATACCCTGTTACAAACCCTAAAGCGTCCAGTTTTAAGTAGAATAATTCGCTTGGAAAGCATTATTACCCTAGTTGATGCGACCTATCTACCCCAAATTTGTGAACCATCTGGAAAAATTAACTATCAAGATTTGCTAATTGATCAAATTTCGGCTGCTGATATTGTGGTTCTCAATAAAATTGATTTGATTGATGAAAA
This sequence comes from Microcystis wesenbergii FACHB-1317, assembly GCF_014696875.1. GTDB lineage: Bacteria > Cyanobacteriota > Cyanobacteriia > Cyanobacteriales > Microcystaceae > Microcystis > Microcystis wesenbergii_A. Next base: position 47,808 of record NZ_JACJQV010000089.1, read on the forward strand.
AGCACAAATTAATGCTAGTCAAATTATCCAAAAAATAGCACCTTGGGTGCGTTTGTTAAAAGGGAGTTATGGGGATGTTTCCCTAGATTTATTATTAGGATTTAGGGACTCATTTCCCGTTCGTTCTGTATCTAGTCAATTAAAATCTAATCACTCTGATAACTTTCATACTTGGAGTTATGAAAGTGTTCGCCCTTTTCAGTTATTAACCCTGGGAAAAATATTAGGGAAATTACCCGTAACTGTATGGCGAGCCAAGGGTATTTTATCTACTGTTGAACATCCCAATAGAGGAGTAATTTTGCAACAAGTGGGGCCGAGAATCACCTTAGAAATAGGCGAAGAATGGGGTAATAATCCACCCTTTACCCAATTGGTATTAATTAGCACGGAGGCAATAAATACAAAAATATTACAGCAGCAATTAGATAGCTGTTTAAGAGTAGAGGATTTTGAGGTAAATTTAAAAACTCAAACCAAAGATAATTTTATTTTAAGTAACGAAATGTAACAAATATATCACAATTATCCAGGGTGAAACGTTTTACTAATGTGACAACGAGAAAGTGGCTAAAAAGTTATCAAAAAACTGGGTTTAAAACCTCGCCCTTCTAGGGGGACTTTATGTTAGAATTTTAGTAATCTAGAAAACCCGCCCTATCCTAGAGAAAGTCCTGCAACGGGTTGACGATGAGTAAGGGGAAGCTGGAGAGATAGCCTTTTCATTCTATTAATCAATCTAAAAAGTCCCAAAAAATATGATAACTTCCACTCCAGTAAAAAAAAATGACGATGTTAACGCATTAAATGCGGATATCAGGGAAATTTTATTAGAGGTTTTGCCGATAATTTCTCCTGAATTACAACTAGAAATCGCTAACTTAGTTCAACAGATTCATCATCTGAATTATTTGATTTATAAAAAAAGTAATAGCTGGAAAATTGGTTGGTTTATTTTTAACAATGATCCAACTAAATTTATTTTGTTATTAGAGGAAATTAAATATATATTGCTCATGGCAAAAACTAATAAAGTCGGAGTTGATGCTATTCGAGAATTCAGAATTAATCTAGAAAAGGAAATTAATCATAGTCGCTATTTTTTATGGGGACATATTTTAAATGGATTTAGTTCTATCTATTCTACAAGATCAGTCCCATTCAAAATATTTTTAGGTTTATCTATGACAACTTTTTTATCTATTATTGCCCTGAAATTTTCTGCTGAAGAAATTTACAGATTTGATGATAATTTACACCAGAAATCCTCTCAAAAGGAGGCAATTATTTCAAAACCATTATCTCAAGCAAACTCCCCAGTACCCATTCCTTCTAGTAGTTATTCAGAACAGTTAAAATCATCGAGTGATACGATAAATCCTAATCGGCATATATTTTATGGTTTAGTTTATGCGGCAACAGCAGGAGTGTTGGGAAGTGTTGCGAGTATTTTACTCAGAATTATCGACTTTACAGACAAAAAATATGACGACCCCCTCATTCCTCTTTTTATTGGTTTGTTTAGACCCTTAATTGGTCTAATTTTCGGTATTTTTATCTTTAGTTTAATTAGCTCAAATACGTTGATTAAAATTGATTTTATGATTACCCAGGATCAAAATTCTTCTAGTTTAATAACCAACAAAGCCCGTCAGGATTTATTTATCTTCTCCTGTGCTTTTTTAGTGGGATTTAGTGAAAGATTTGCCTCAGATTTACTGAAAAAAACTGAATCGGAATTAATTGAAGAAAAAGAAAAATAATGTTAAGTAGTCGTGCAAAATAAATTTCCTAGTGAAGAAAGGCACTCATGCAAGAGGCAAGGGGGGGTTAGATATGTGTAATTAATTTTGCTTAGGTACTTAAAACCCTACTCCTGCCTACTTTTCAAGCTTTTTGTCCTGTACTTAGGAGAATTTACATAATTTTCCTCTCTAAAGCCAGAATTGATAATCATCTTCTAATAAACTAGGATAAATTCCTTGTAAGCGTCGATAAGCAATAGCATCCGCTCCATACAAAGGGATAGGTAAACGGGGTTCTTTGAGAGAACCATAGTGAAGTAAAGTTAATTTTAATGTAGTGTCAACTAACTGTTTTAAATTTACTTGCTCTCCTAATTCATGAACTTTTAAGCGCAAGGGACGAGGAACACCTATTTTTTCAGAAACTTGGGACGTTATCAGGATAACTTCCCGATTTGATAAAGCTAAAGCTAATCCTTTGGAGGGAGCATTTATCTGTTTTTGCTCAAAATTATAAAGTCTAGGGATGCCACTTTTATAACATTCCACTAGAATAAATTTAGCATTGATTGCCCTAGCTCTTGCCAGTAAATTTTCAACTTCTTTTCCTTGAAATTTACCATCTCTGTAAATGAGAACTGTCTGATTTTTTAGTTCAGCTTGCGGTAAACAATTTTCCAGAATACGTTGAGGAATTTATTCTCCTTCTGTTAAACTATTTTCTACTCGACAGCGAACAAATTCTCCCTGTTTTCCATATAGTCGCACACTTGCACAAACATTGAGACTCCCCGGAAGATTTTTTTTAGGCATCCTTCCCACATCTAAACCAATAAAATAATCGGCAATTTCTAGAGGTTCAGCAAGGACATAGGGTAAATTTCCTAATTTGGCTAGGATTCCGGGGACAACTTGATTGAGAATATTATTATATTGTCCCTTATTATTTAAAGTTTTCTCATAAATCATTTGAGTCATAACTCCACGATCCAGGAACTTTTTTTTAATCCATGAATATAAACTCCCTTCTTCAGTATTATCAGCATTGCGATCCTCTTGAGGAAGAAATACTAAAGCAATATCTACGGGAACTTCTCCTCGAATTAATTGATCAACTGCTTCTTCCAGTCTAGCTCTTTTTTCAGAACCTTCACCTTCAACAGAAAAATTTATTTGATTCTCTGGTGGCAAAATAGTCTCAAATTTATAAAGTTCTAATCGCTTTTCTAATTGTTCTCTAAAATCTCCTACTTTAAAACTATCTGGTTTAAGAATAGCTAAACGAATTTTACGAGCAGGATCCTCATATTCTCGATGACGTTTATACACACCACCCTTCGATAATCCTTTGAGAGTTTCTCTTTTTTCTCCCCTTTCTCCCTTACCAAATAAGATAGGAGTTTGCTCAAGAGAAATAGAAGGAGTCCAAAAGACTTCGGGGTATTCTTGGCTGTTAATACTTCTTTCTCTTAACTGAAAACCAAAGTTATTTAAAGTCTTTTGTGCTTCCTGTTTATACAACTTTAATAGTTCTTGTCGTTCAGCATAGAAGATTTTTGTTTTCTTTAATAACTCTCCGTAATTGACTTGAAATAAACTCTCATCCTTATCTGTCATACAGGGTTTTAAAGCTGCTAAGGCATAAATATACTCCTGGGGATTTTTGCCAAATTGCACCGCAACCACCGGCTGCTCCGGATCAGCTTCTTCTAATTTTCTTCGACTGATTGAACCCGTAGCTTTTGTTAATAGATACTCTCTTTTTTCCCCAATTGTACCCGCTATTTTAATAATTTTAGCTATGCCATTAGTTTCTATATCTTTAACATTTAAACCTACTAATAATTTAGCAGCATCTTGTCTATAGGGATGATTTTCATAAAACTGTTCTAAATCTCCACTATAGACAATACTACTTTCAAGAGTTAAACAAATAGCTGGATCGGTGTCATTGATGATTTCTGCCCAAAAGTTAACTTCTCTCCTTACCTGTACTTGGTTTTCACTTATCTGACTATCTTTGGGAAAAACTATTGGATAGGAAAATTTACCAAATATTTTCAGAATTCTAACTGCTAATTGTGCTGTAACTAAAGCTGTTATCTGCCAGTCTTTTAGCCAATGAATAGAATAATAGTGATCGCCAATATCTTCTCGTAAAACCTCTTGAATATCTGATAAAGCTTCTTTCCACTGTTGTAGAGAAGGAATAGATTTTTCATCTTTAGCTAATACCCAAAAACAATTATCTTCAAAAATAACCACCACAGCAGGAAACTTATGACTGAATTGCCAACTAAAACGATTGCCTATTTTTCTAGTAACTTGATGACTAAGCTTAAAACAATTTAAACAACTATTCTTGAGAGTTAAGGAACTAATTTCACTCAAAAAAAGCGGGGAATTGGCTATTTTAGCTTCTGTGTAATTCATGATCTAAACCTCCTTATTTGCATAATCACAAATCGATGTAAAAGGACAATAACAACAAGCATAGCCACTTTGGGGCGGGAAAATATGATAAAAATCTTCGGGGTGATCTTTATATTTTTGTAGTTGTTGCTGATGTTTTTTAGCTAGGAAAGCTAGTTCGATTCTAACGGCTTCTATTGCCTCGGAAGACAGGGAGATGTTTTCTGAGCTTGTTTGGGTTTCTAAATTGTAAAAAGAAGCGACAATTTTTTTCTGAGGATAACGGTAACTAGCCGCCAGTAAATAAACATGAGCCTGACGACGATCAAAATTAGATTGACCAGTTTTCAAATCTAAAATATGTATGGTGTCATCAGCTTCTCTAAAAATACAATCAAAGGCAGCGGACAAATTAAACCGATAGTTGCCTTGCTCGATAACAATAGGTTCTGGATAACCTTCATCGCCTCTAGATAAATTAATAATCTCTTTATTCAATAAAATTGGTTGTTGATAGTAATTGTTTAAAATTACTAAAACCCTGGCTTGAATTTCTGGAGATTCTTGATTTAATTGCAGGATTTCTGCCACTTGTTCCACCCCATCAGGCCCCGATAATCTCGCCGGCTCTTGATGAAACTCAAAAACTCCTTTTTGTGACAATTTACCAATTTTTTGCAGCTGATTATCTTCTGATAGTAATCTTTGGACTTCTGGTTCTTTGTTTCGCGCTTTTTCAAACCCCCGTTTTGTCTGACAATGCCAATTCTCATAGCCAATCGCTGGTTTTAGCGATCGCCAAAGACTATAGCTCATCGGAGGATACCAAGGCTTTTTGGGAAACTGGCAGGACACGATTTTTCCCCTCAGTCAGGATAATGCTAGGATGATACGGCAGTGTTGGCTCTGGTGTTGACTAAAATAATCAACGCCGATGAACTAACTCTAGCCTATGTTGACTGAAATAGTCAACCCTTGATATAATTTTTTTTGAGCGGTTGGGAGAAAAGCAGTGTCAGAAACATTTGGACAGGTTATCCGCAAAGCTCGTCGAGAGGAGGAATATAGTCAGAGAGAACTAGCTAAGTTGATCGGGGTGGACTATACCTATCTATCGAAGCTAGAAAATGATCATGCGGGTTATCCTCCTAGTCAGCAGGTTATTGAGTCCTTAGCGACTCATTTAAAATTAAATGCTCAAACCTTAGGAGAATTAGCGGGACGAATTAGTTCAGATGATCAAAAAGTCTTCAAAGAGTTAGTTCAAAAATACCAACAAATGCCGATTTTATTGCGTCGCATGAAAGACAATCCTAATTTTGCCAAAAAAATTATTTCTGAGGCGACAAAATTAGAAACAGAGGAGTAAATATCTTGGATATTATTAAACCCTATAGTTTTATTCCCAAAGCAGTGATTGAAACTCAGGCAGACAATATTCTGAAGAAAGTAAAAGCTAATCGTCGTCGTCCCTTAAAAAATTGCGATCTTGCGGAAGCAGCGGCCGATTATTTTGATTTAGCTATTGAATGGACGGATATAAAGCCAGATCAAGAGGGAGAAATCGCCGCAATGATTATTCCCACAGAAAAGAAAATTATTCTCAATGAAGATGTAAAATTCTTAAGAGATTCTCAAAATTCATCCCTGGCAAAAGAAGGGTTTAAAAATTCGAGTTTAGCCCATGAAATTGGTCATTTTGTTCTTCATATTAATCAAACGGCCGTCTCTAACTTTTTAGATCGAATCAATCAGGGAGATTCCCTAGAGACAATTCAACCTTTTCTGTGTCGGACAGTTGATTCTAGCCAAAGAATTGAATGGCAAGCCCAATATTTTGCCAGTTGTTTACTAATGGCGATGAGTGAGTTAGAGAAAGCCATCAAGGGCCGTGACTTGACTAAATGGGGACATTTGTATGCGATCGCCGACGAGTTGGGAGTAACTATTACTAATCTTAGAAGTCGTTTAGAGAGTCTCCATTGGATTAAAGTCGATAAAAAAGTAATTTATCGGGGCAGTAATTTTCCTAAGAGATAGCTTAAATGTTCCGAGGGAGATTTTGCCCGTCTCGAGCGACTTATTTACTCATAATTTCGGCAGGTTGTGAGTTAGGAATCGGTTCAAAGTTGTGGTCGTCAGCCAGATATTCGGGATAGGTGGAGAATTGGGGTAGTATTTCTAGGGTAAAAGCTTCGGCAGCTTTTGAGCGGTAACGATTCGGGTTAATAATTACCGATAAAGTGCGCCTCACTTCCACATCTTTAATTCTGGTCGCATGGATAACTCCCATTTGTAGTTCTTTTTCGATTGCTGTCACCGAGACAAAAGCCGCCCCCAAACCGGATTGTACGGCATTTTTAATCGCCTCGATCGAGTTAAGTTCCATCTCCACTTTTAAGCGTTTGGTATCGATCTCGCAACGGGTTAAAACCTTGTCGATGACTTTGCGAATCGTCGATTGGGAATCGAGGGTGATAAATTTTAGTCGATATAAATCCTCTTTTTGAATCATTTCTACCTTAGACAGAGGATGAAAAATCGGCAGGACTAAAGCCAGTTCATCTTCTGCGTAGGGGATAATCCGCAGGGTTTCTTGTAATTCGGCAGGAACTTCCCCCCCGATAATGGCTAAATCCACTTGACCGTTAGCAACGCTCCAAGAGGTGCGACGGGTGGAATGAACTTGTAGCTGTACGGATACTTCTGGGTATTTTTGCCGAAAAAGCCCGATCATGCGGGGAAGAAGATAGGTTCCCGTGGTTTGGGAAGCACCGATGATTAGGGTTCCCCCTTGCAGATTTTGTAGATCTTCGATCGCCCGACAGGTTTCTTGACAGAGAGTGATAATTTTTTCGCCGTAGCTTAAGAGTAGGTGTCCCGCTTCTGTTAATTGGGCTTTCCGACCGCCCCGGTCAAATAACGGCACATTTAGCTGTTTTTCGAGGTTTTGTACCTGAAGACTGACCGCCGGTTGGGAGACATACAGGGTATCTGCCGCCCGTTTAAAGCTTCCTTCGGCAGCGATCGCTTTGATAATTCTCAGTTGGTCTAGGGTGAAAGGAATGTCGGTCATAGAAAGCCTCAAAAACAGCGACAGGAGAAGGGGATGACAATAGCGACAAATCTTAAGCCAGTGCCGATCAATACACTGAATTGACAGTACCACACCACGGGGATCAATGCTTTAGGTAGTTCCAGTTATCAGTTATCAGTTACCAGTTATCAGTTACCAGTTATCAGTAAACCTCTTGCATAAGTAGGTGGGTGGAATTAAATATAAGATGAACGTAGGTTGGGTTGAAGCATGAAACCCAACGCCCGATTATGTTACGCTACCGCTAACCCATCCTACAAATAATTGTGCCTCCCTACTTAATTAATTAATTTTTCATGGTTCAAAAACGGCAAAAATAAGGATTAAATGGCATAAAATCTGTAAATAGAGCATTTAATTGATTAATGCTCATTTTTAATTCTCCTGACTACTGGCTACTGGCTACTGACTCCTAACCCTAACAACGATTTTTGATTTCTGCAAGAGGTCTAGTTATCAGATGTGAGTTTTCAGTTCACTGATTACTGTTTACTGTTTACTGATCACTGAAAAAAGCTTCTCCCTACACCCCACACCCCACACCCCACACCCTACACCCCACACCCCACACCCGATGCCGTGTACCACTTAATCCTTCTTAACCAAGAATCTTAATGATATTTTAAGATTTTTTAACAAACCGCCCTTAGCCGAGATGAACGTATATTCTATAGGGGAGCGAGTATAGATTCCTATTCCCGTTCGATCGCCCGCTAATTCTCTGGAGATCAGCACCCATGCTTACTTTGCTCCGTTCCCTGCTATTTTCCACCCTATTAAGTTTTGTTGCCCCCGTCCTCTTGGTAGGTTCTATTTTAACGGCTTTATTGGCCACCAGTCACGTCCCTGGCTTTACTTGGGTTTCTCAGACCGTTTTTAGCCAAATCCTGCAATTTTTAACCATTTTCGGCGACGGTTATCCCCTACAAGGAATGTTAACCATCGCTGTCACCTTTGCTTTTGTTGGCAGTTTATTCGATTTATTTAACTTTTATGTCTATCAAACTAATCGGGGACAGTAACAGGCAAAGGGTGATGTTGACTGTCTAGAATGGGAATGAGGTTTTTATGCGATCAAATCGTCTATGCGCCCTATTTTCTGCCGTTTTTGGCTACTAACAATAATTTCTCTGCTGTTCACCCTCAGTATCGGGATTGTCAATCCCCAACCTAGTTTCGCGCGCTCGTGGATGGATTTACTTTTTCGCGGTGTGCAAGTTATTCAACTCGCCACTATTTCTCCTCAGCAGGAAGTCGCCCTCGGTAAGCAGATTAATCAGGGTTTATTAGAATCAGGTAAGATACAACTGTCCAAAGATGCCAGAATTAACCAATATGTCCAAGAAATCGGGCAGCGATTAGCGGCAACAAGCGATCGCCCTGACCTTCCCTACACTTTTCAAGTGGTGCGCGACAATAGTATTAACGCCTTCGCAACTATGGGCGGATTTGTCTATTTACACACGGGATTGATTAAAACTGCTGATAATGAGGCGGAATTAGCCAGCGTGATTGCCCATGAAATCGGCCATATCGTCGGTCGTCATTCTATCACCCAATTACGCAATACTGCCCTCGCCCAAGGACTTCTCAGCGCGGCGGGATTAGACACAAAAACTTGGGTACAATTGGGGGTCAATCTCGCCTATAATCTGCCCAATAGTCGCAAGGATGAATTAGAAGCGGACCGACTGGGTTTAAACAATCTAGCTGAGGCCGGTTATGCAGCCACGGCGATGATCTCCTTTATGGGAAAATTAGCACAACAGGGGGGTTCTATCCCCGCAATTCTCAGCACCCATCCGGCTACCAGCGATCGCATTTTGGCACTGCAAAAACAGCTTAATTCGGTTAATAACAAGCAGAATCAAGGTTTAGACGAGAATTATTACCAATTGCAGATACGTTCTCTCCAGTAATCTAGAGATAAAATTATTGTACTATCAACGGAGATCGCTTAAGAAAACTTACTCCCAGGGATTTTACCAAAATGTCTAACGAAACCGTTACTTATAGTCTTGAATCCGTCCTCAAGGAAATCAAAGACAGCATCAAGGAAGTTAACCAAAAAATCGATACCTTGCAACAAGATGTTAACCAGAAATTTGACAGCCTACAGAAGGATGTTAACCAGAAATTTGATAGCCTACAGAAGGATTTTAACCAGAAATTTGAGAAAATCGACGAACGGCTAACAAAGCTAGAGGTAGGACAAGCAAAACTAACTGAGAAAGTCGATGGGATGGATAGAAGACTAGAAAAGCTGAAAGGAACCCAAAAAAATCAAGTTTGGACGTTAATTATTCTTTTAGGAGGGGCCATCGGCACGGCAGCGTGGCGCTCTTTCTTTTCTGGTAATCCTTAGAAATATTGCCATAATACTAAATCCTAGGCAATAAATAATCAGTTTTTAATAACCAGATTTAGGATTAAAATAAAATTATTGTACTATCATTACTCCGGATTTTACCAAAATGTCTAACGAAACCGTTACTTATAGTCTTGAATCCGTCCTCAAGGAAATCAAAGACAGCATCAAGGAAGTTAACCAAAAAATCGATACCTTGCAACAGGATATTAACCAGAAATTTGATAGCCTACAGAAGGATCTTAACCAGAAATTTGAGAAAATCGACGAACGGCTAACTAAGCTAGAGGTAGGACAAGCAAAACTAACTGAGAAAGTCGATGGGATGGATAGAAGACTAGAAAAGGTGGAAGGAACCCAAAAAAATCAAGTTTGGACGTTAATTATCCTTTTAGGAGGAGCGATCGGAACAGCAGCGTGGCGATCCTTTTTTTCTGGTAATCCTTAGAAATATTACCATAATACTAAATTCTAGGCAATAGGTAATCAGTTTTTAATAACCAGATTTAGGATTATAATAAAATTATTATACTATCATTACTCCCAGGGATGTTACCACAATGTCTAACGAAACCGTTACTTATAGTCTTGAATCTGTCCTCAAGGAAATCAAAGACAGCATCAAGGAAGTTAACCAAAAAATCGACACCTTTCAACAAGATGTTAACCAGAAATTTGATAGCCTACAAAAGGATGTTAACCAGAAATTTGATAGCCTACAGAAGGATTTTAACCAGAAATTTGAGAAAATCGACGAACGGCTAACTAAGCTAGAGGTAGGACAAGCAAAACTAACTGAGAAAGTCGATGGGATGGATAGAAGACTAGAAAAGGTGGAAGGAACCCAAAAAAATCAAGTTTGGACGTTAATTATCCTTTTAGGAGGAGCGATCGGAACAGCAGCGTGGCGATCCTTTTTTTCTGGTAATCCTTAGAAATATTACCATAATACTAAATTCTAGGCAATAGGTAATCAGTTTTTAATAACCAGATTTAGGATTATAATAAAATTATTATACTATCATTACTCCCAGGTATGTTACCACAATGTCTAACGAAACCGTTACTTATAGTCTTGAATCTGTCCTCAAGGAAATTAAAGACAGCATCAAGGAGGTTAACCAAAAAATCGACACCTTTCAACAGGATGTTAACCAGAAATTTGATAGCCTACAGAAGGATTTTAACCAGAAATTTGACAGCCTACAAAAGGATGTTAACCAAAAAATCGATACCTTGCAACAAGATGTTAACCAGAAATTTGATAGCCTCCAGAAGGATTTTAACCAGAAATTTGAGAAAATCGACGAACGGCTAACTAAGCTAGAGGTAGGACAAGCAAAACTAACTGAGAAAGTCGATGGGATGGATAGAAGACTAGAAAAGGTGGAAGGAACCCAAAAAAATCAAGTTTGGACGTTAATTATCCTTTTAGGAGGAGCGATCGGAACAGCAGCGTGGCGCTCTTTCTTTTCTGGCAATCCTTAGAAATATTACTATAATTTCTCACTTTAGGGTAGTTATGAGGGGAAATTAGCAGATGTCAAACTCAGGTTAAAAATAAGGGATATCTAACCCATCCTACCCCTAATTATGCTTTCCTCAACCATCTTTTTAACAATCGCCACAATGCCACGATAATCCCCCCAATTAAAACGAAAGGAAACATAACCACCCCCAGAAAGAAAGCAACGATTAAGGGATATTTTTGGGTTTCTAATTGCCGAATTGCCTGATCGCACTTTTGAACATATCCTGCTAACCCCAATGCTTGATATAATTCCCGCGACTGAAGATATGCTTCTTTCGCTTCCGATATACGCTTGAGTTTATAGTAGGTAAGTCCCAGATTAAACCAAGCATTCGCTTCACCCCCCCGATCACCGATTTCCCGAAGGATTGCTAAGGACTGTTGATAAAACTCGATCGCTTTTTGGTATTCTCCTAGGGAATAGTAAACAGCGCCTAAATTACCGTAGGAATCCGCTTCACCTTCCCGATCACCGATTTCCCGTTTGATTGCTAAGGACTGTTGATGAAACTCGATCGCTTTTTGGTATTCTCCTAGGGATTGGTAAACATTGCCTAAATTATTGTAGGATGCCGCTTCACCCCACCGATCACCGATTTCCCGTTTGATTGCTAAGGACTGTTGATGAAACTCGATCGCTTTTTGGTATTCTCCCAGGGAATCGTAAACATTACCTAAACCCATGTAGGATTTCGCTTCACCCCCCCGATCACCGATTTCCCGTGTGATTGCTAAGGACTGTTGATAAAACTCGATCGCTTTTTGGTATTCTCCTAGGGAATAGTAAACATTGCCTAAACTGCTGAGGGATGCGGCATAATTCCAGTTGGTTTGCTCCTCCTGTTGTTGGTAAACAGTGACTAATTCAAGGTAATAATCCGCTAGGGTTTGATAATACCCCCCCAGGGTGAGAAAATCATAGATAGCACGGAGAATATCAAAAGCAGAATCATAGACTTTTAGCTGACTCCAATGATAAAAAATTTCTAAATATTCTGTTACGTCTTTTAGGGTTTGCCAAGGTTTTGTTTTTATAGTTGAAAGATAATAGGCGATCGCTTTTTGGTGTAATTCCCTTTGATCGCCGGCTTTGTATTGTGCATATTCCCAAACTAAAGGCTGAAAACTAAAAATTCGCTGGCGATTTTCCTCTTTTTCTTCTAATAATGATCGTCGCTGCAATTCTCGCAGATCTGCCGTGATCTCGGACAGTTCGATCTCCGGGTAATTATCCATCACTGCTTTGGCTGCTGGAGAATCAAATTCACGGCGATAAATGCTGGTTTTAGTGAATAATTCCTGCTGTCTTTGGCTAAGTCGCTGAAAACTAGCATCTAAAACCAAAGCAATTCCCACTGTCTCTTGACGATGACTCCCCACCACCTGCGGATCGCTCAAAAGTTGCGATAAATTTCCTAATCCTAAATCCGCTAACCTTTCTAAACTGGGGTTTTGCGGAAATTCTGCTAGGAGTAAATCCGCCACCAATCGCAGGAGTAATGGATGACCATCCACCCGTCGAGAAAAGTTCTCTAAATCCCCTGTTATTTGCGATTCCGCTAACAATTGCGCCCCTTCAGGTGGTTTCAAACCTTTTAGCTCAATCCAACGGTTAAAACCCTTAGTTTTTGGCTTTTCTCTGGTGGTGACTATAATTTTGCTGGTGTCACCTTTTTCTATCCAAGCAGTGAAAAACTGCTGATAAAATTCATTATTCCAAGAACCATCTTCCCCTAATAAACTCTCTAGATTATCGATAATAATTAGGTGGCGATGGCGTTGCAGTTGTCTGATTAAAGCTTCCTGTAAATCTATTTCTTCTTTGGGGACGGGATAACCAAAGTCCGTCAGGAATTGGCGAGCTAAACCACTAAATCTCCCCAGATTTCCCGCTTCCCACCAAAAGCGTTTTGGGAATAAATCTTCATCGTCCCCTAGGGAAGGATCGAGGGGAATTTCCTCCTCAAAAATTTTACTGGCTAGGGTAGATTTTCCAATCCCTCCAACTCCTTTGATGCCAATCATCGCAACATTTGGATCAGTAAACCACTGCTTAATTTGGGTGATTTCCTCCTTCCTTCCCTGCCAATAGGCGAGACGTTTTCGAGCATTTCCTCCCTTGAAAGTACTCCTTTGACTACTGCGATTATTTTCTATTGCGTCTGCTTTTGCGTGCAGATCCGCCAGTCATTCAGGAGGGATTCCTAGATTTAAATTACCCTTAACTTCTTGAATGTTCAATTGTTGTTTAATATCTTTGTTAATTTGTGTAACAATTTGAGTTTTCGTTTCTGTTTGATTCTGATTAATTATCATAATTTGTTGTGCTAGGGTTTGGATTTCTTGGGCAAAATTGGGGTCTTTGAGCATTTCTACCTGTAAAAAAGGAACCACTTGCTGTTCAATCATTGCCTCGGATTTGGTTTGTTCGGCTGCCGCTAAAACCTGTGCTGCGGCGGGTTCCTTTTGTAACTTTTGCTTAATTTTTTGCCACAATTCTACACCTTTATCCATTGCTCCTTCCGTTAATTTACCGATAACAGCTTCAAAGGCGATTTTAGCGATTTCGGCGGCGGCTAACTCTGCTAACATAATTATCAATCGCAAGAATTTTTCGCCATTCTAACACAACTATTTGCGGATGACATCGGTTCTCCTCCCCCATTTGTCTCGTTATAAGTAGCTCTGGTAGGGTGCGTTCCCTAATGCAACTCCTGCTGCTCCACCGATAGATTTTTGGGAACGCACCATGCTCATTCATTTTTGTGCGGACTGTCTTCAGGTGTTACCTGCTGTCATACCCAGCAAGTGAGCCTGTTCGTTGAGTTGAAGAGTAAAATAGGGGAAGTCTTAATCTAAGACTAAATCCTGTTTAAAAGGTATGGAAGAGTGGGGAGCAGGGAGCGCCAGATCTGCGGAGAAACAATCCATAGCTTGGGAGTTAATCACACTGTTAAAAACGGATTTGGTATGATTTTGGTAATTCCCCCTATTTTTAACCTTCAGAACTAATTGCTGCTCAAACCAAAAGTACAGTAAAAAGAATTAAAGAACATTCAATAGTTTTGGCAGTTCAAAATACAACCAGTTTGGACTTGACGACGCAAAAAGCCCAAAAAAAAGGGTTATCTAGATTGTCAAACATCCTTTGGTCTCAAAATTAATACGACATTATAGCGTTTCCTGTTTGCACGAGGTACATTATCAATGTTGAAAAGCTTAATTATCAAAGGCTTAGTTGTACCACACAAGTGTGAAAACCGCTATAAATGCCTCTTAGCTTACCTCAGCCTTGAGATAACTGCGACCATGAAAAATCCTTTGCGATCGCATTGGACAATCTCTCCTAGGGCTTGACATAAACCCAGCAATAATGTTATAATAAAACACTGGCTTAAGCCAAAGACAGCAGGCGCAAAACAGCTTAAATACCCTGCCGAGGTCAAAGCGAGAAAACAGCAGCCAAAAAGACTAAAGAAAGAGATATTTTCTGTCTTGGTCGTGCCTGAACTGATTCTCTCCACTCAACCCCGGCGCTACAAGGGGTTATTTTTGTGCCTGTGGAACCGGTCCCCCGCATACAGGAGGTGAACAAGGGATGGGGAGAAGCAGAGAAAGCAAGGGAGTAATTCTAGAAGAATTAAAAACCTCCCTGAGGGAAGCTCAATTAACGATGGTCATCGACTATCAAGGTTTAACCGTCGCCGAAATCAGCAATCTACGCCGCAAATTGCGCCCCACGGGAACGATTTGTAAAGTCACCAAAAATACTTTGATGGGCTTGGCGATCGCTGAAGATAGTGGCTGGGAACCGATGAAAAGCCTTTTATCGGGAACATCCGCCTTTCTGCTCGTAAAAGAGGATATCGGTGGAGCTTTCAAGGCCTATCAAGAGTTCAAAAAAGAAAGCAAAAAAACCGAATTGCGAGGCGGTGTCCTCAAAGAGGGGACAAAAGGTCAACTGTTAACAGAAGATCAGATCAAAGCGATCGCCGATTTACCGTCGAAAGAACAGTTAATCGCTCAGGCCGCCGGAGCAATCAACGCCATTGCCACCAAACTGGCCCGCAGCATCAACGAAGTTCCCGCATCTTTGGCCCGTGCCGTCGATGCCGTGGCCCGTCAAGAAGAAAAAGAAGCGGCTTAACACCGCGCCAATCAATCACTTACAAACAATTAGGAGTCTAACCCATGTCTGCTGTAGCTGAAATCTTAGAAAAACTCAAAACCCTGACCCTCTTAGAAGCTGCGGAATTAGTCAAAGGTATCGAAGAAACCTTCGGAGTTAGTGCCGCCGCTCCCACTGGTGGCATAATTATGGCTGCCCCCGGAGCTGCTCCTGCGGCTGCTGCTGAAGCTGTGGAAGAACAAACCGAATTTAACGTCGTTCTCGAAGAAGTTCCCGCCGACAAGAAAATTGCTATCCTCAAGGTAGTGCGCGAATTGACCGGTTTAGGACTCAAAGAAGCGAAAGACCTGGTAGAAGCCGCTCCCAAAGCGGTTAAAGAAGGCACTAACAAAGATGATGCCGCCGCCGTCAAGAAAAAACTGGAAGATGCCGGGGCAAAAGTTAGCGTTAAATAGATCGCCACTGATTCTGGGGATGTAGATTACATCCCCAGACAAGCCGAAAAGCTCATTTCCTGATACTATAGGATTGTTATAGCAGTCTTGTAGGATGTCCAACCATGGAAAGCGTCGCTTACATTTTAGTTTTAACTATGGCTTTGTCGGTAATTTTCTTCGCCATCGCCTTCCGGGAACCTCCCCGGATTCAAAAGTAAATTTCTTAACTCCGTTTAGGTTAATAATTTTCTTCCCTGAGCCGCCCGCTTGTCAAAAGCAGGTTAGCGGCTCTGGTTTTCGTATTTAAAGGCTTAAATTAAAGGTTCCCCTCACCGAGCGCCTCCTATGCAATGCCCTAATTGTCAGCATACCGATAGTCGCGTTTTAGAGTCCCGTTCCTCCGAAAACGGTCAGAGCATTCGTCGTCGTCGTGAATGCTTACAGTGTAAATATCGCTTCACCACCTACGAGCGCATAGAATTCGTGCCGATCACGGTGATTAAAAAAGATGGTAAACGGGAATCTTTTGATCGCTGCAAACTGCTGCGCGGTATCGTCCGCGCCTGCGAAAAAACCGGCATTACCCCCTCAAGATTAGAGGCGATCGTCAATGATATCGAATCCCGTCTGCAGCAAGACTCAAAACGGGAGGTAACAAGTCAGGAGATCGGTCAATTAGTCCTAGAATACCTCCGGCAAGAATCGGAAGTAGCCTATGTGCGCTTTGCTTCGGTTTACGGCAATTTTCAGGGAATTAGAGACTTTATCGCCGCTTTAGCGCTGCTGCAATCCTCCGAAATCGAACGCGCTCATCCTTCTTGGTCTCAAGTGGAAGAAGCCAGCGTGATCACCTCATCTTAAATAGTCCCCGATTCAGTTATAATTAGGATCCCTTGTGCTATTTAAAGCCCAAGCTCTGGTTAGATTCTTAAGAGTCATTCTTGAGGCGGATTGCCTGCAAGAAAGCCGGATGCGGCAGTTCATCCCCTAGGCCCTGCCTAGGAACTAAATTGGGAGGCATCTCCTTTATTTAGAAACTGTACATCACATAGGAGGAAAAACCTACGGAAATTCCGAGGCCCAAACAACGTACATGACCACCCAAAAAACCGCAAACAAAAACATAGGCTTTACCCATGAAGATTTTGCCGCCCTTCTAGACAAATACGATTATCATTTCAGTCCGGGAGATGTTGTCGCCGGGACTGTTTTCAGCATGGAACCCCGGGGAGCGCTTATCGATATCGGTGCTAAAACCGCCGCTTTTATCCCCGTGCAGGAGATGTCGATCAACCGTGTCGATAATCCCGAAGAAGTTTTACAACCCAACGAAACCAGGGAATTTTTCATTCTTACCGACGAGAATGAAGATGGACAGCTAACCCTGTCGATCCGTCGCATTGAATATATGCGCGCTTGGGAACGGGTGCGTCAATTGCAAAAAGAAGATGCTACCGTGCGATCAAATGTTTTTGCCACTAACCGTGGTGGGGCATTAGTCAGGATTGAAGGTCTCCGCGGCTTTATCCCCGGTTCTCACATTAGCACCAGAGAAGCGAAAGAGGATTTAGTCGGTCAGGAATTGCCCTTAAAGTTTTTAGAAGTGGATGAGGATCGCAACCGTCTGGTTTTAAGTCATCGTCGCGCTTTAGTGGAACGCAAGATGAACGGTTTAGCCGTGGGACAGGTGGTAATCGGTTCCGTGCGCGGAATCAAGCCCTACGGTGCTTTCATCGATATTGGTGGAGTCAGTGGTTTACTGCATATTTCCGAAATCTCTCACGATCACATTGACACCCCCCACACGGTTTTCAATGTCAATGATGAGTTAAAAGTGATGATTATCGATCTCGATGCCGAAAGAGGTCGCATTTCCCTCTCGACTAAACAATTAGAACCCGAACCGGGAGATATGCTAAAAAATCGCCCCTTAGTGTTTGAAAAAGCGGAAGAAATGGCGATTAAATACCGAGAAAAACGTCTAGCGGAAGCGGAAGGCCGGACCGTCTCGGAAGTAGTGGAAGAAATCGAAGTTCCCCCCGCCTTGGAGGAGGAAGATTTAGTTCTCGCTGCCGCCGAGGAGTAAGTCAGTTATCAGTTATCAGTTATCAGTTATCAGTTATCAGATTTGAGTTTTAAGTGTACAGTATTAAATAGAAGTTTCCTACTGTCTTTTCACTGATTACTGTTTACTGGACGGCTACGCCGTGCCTTTGGCAACACTGAAACGTCTCCCAACTCCCTGTTTATTCAATCTTCAGACACTGCCGATAAATCCTGTAATTCCGGTCATCCCCTCACTAATATTGACATCGAGGAAACGATCCAAGTCATCGAAAGTGGTTCCGTAGGTAATAGTTTTATCGTCGTATCCTTTCAGACTGACGGTATGTTGCTCAAAAGCTTGGTGGAGATGGGGTAAACCGATGAGATAACTGTAGGTAGTTGCTCCGATGGCTAAATCCCTATCCATTTCTTTAGTAGCCGACTCTAAACGAAAAGCGGCGTTGACTGTATCGCCGATCGCCGTATAATCTGGATGTTCACCGCTGCCAGTATTGCCCACCATGGCATAACCAGTATTCACTGCCGCACCGATGCGTAATTTGAAGGGTAAGGGATATTGTTCGCTTAAGGCGCTGGTCATTTTCTGTAGTTGCCTAATTGCTTGGAAAATTTGCAGGATATCGTCTTGACTGACTTCCTGTTGGCCGTGAAACCAGATGGCCATGATCGCATCACCGATATATTTATCTACCCAACTGCCGGAACTGCGGATAATACTCCCGGCATGGCGAAACCAATTGCCAATCAGAGAAGAAAGCACTTTTTCGTCTAATTGCCTCGTTAAAGCCGTAAAATTTCGTATATCCACCACTATCACCGATGTTAAGCGCCGTTCATGGACGGTGGAGGTGGGGGTATCCCATTCTAAATGGTGCGGTTGCTTGCCCACATTAGTGGGAGTAGGACGATAGAACTGCACTTCGGTTTTGCCAAAGGTAATCTGATCCTTGTTATGGATAGTCACCGGAATGGCTACCCTTCTGCCATTGACAAAAGTTCCATTGCGACTACCCAGATCGATCAGATAAAAATCTCCTGTTTCCGTGCATTGTAAAATAGCGTGATTACGAGAGATACAGTGATCTTTAATCATGATATCGTTATCTTTGCCCCGTCCGATTGTCCAGTAAGATCTGCCCACGAGAGGGAAAAAACGTTGTCCCTTCTTGGTATGGAGTAGTAAATAGGGATTTTTTCCTAGTAGAGCCACGGGTGTATGAGCAGCGATAGACAGGGGGTGCTAACTATATAGTTTATTCTATTGACCAGAAATGGAAATGAGCTAGGAAAACCATTAGGCCAGAGAAGCGGTAATCCAAAATAAACCATCGACTAAAATTGTACTCAATACGGCTCCGCTAAATGCCCACCAATGACACACCCGTTTTTGCAAAGGATAGATACCGATCGCTAAAAGCAGGTTGAGCAGCACGATCGCCCAACTGATGCCCCAGGGGGTCTGAATTTGGGCCAAGGCGTTATCAAATATCGGCGACACTAGGTTGGGGTCTAGTTCCACGGTCATTAATTGTCGCCAGTAGGGAATTAGTCCCGTTAGATAGAAATATAAGTCGGTGATGGCGGTTCCTAACAAAGAACCGAGATAGAAAAGATTGCCCACTTTGCCGCGACCTTTGTATAATCCCCAGAGAACAAAGGGCAGCCCGATCGCTTCCATGGGAATGTGGATCAAGGGTTCCCAACGCCACCAACCCCAGTACAGAGAACCGGCTAACCAACTCCAACTAAAGCCCAAAAGTAAATCCCCCCAAAGACTGATTTTTGCCTGTTTGAGCAGCCAAATCCCTAACCCCACCCAGAAAATGGTTAAACCTAGGCTAATTTCGGGATAGTAGCGCACTAGGGGCGCTTGCACGAACACGGGGACTGATACCAGAAATGCTGCTGTCCAAAAGACGGATTGACATTTTTCCCAGTTGGGGACTAGGGGTTTCAGGCGATCGGGATTGCTGGGGACGAGGGTAGAGTTGAGCAAAGGATTTCAGAATTGTTACAAAACTTTACTTATATTAAGATACATCATTCTTTCTCTACTATATCCCCCCTAGGGGCATTTTGAGCAATTAAAAAATTGTTTTTGGCGATGCGCTATCCTGTTAAAATCGAAACGACAGCAGCGATCGAGGAGTGCAGAAAATATGGCAGCGGGCCATGAGGAAAATCCCAGAATACCCCTAGATAAAGTTATTTTTGTCATTGCTTGCGTCTATCTAGGTTGGGTGGTGGCATGGCTCATCAGTCAAAAAAATGCCCCTGTCTCTCAAAATGGCACGATTTCCCCGGAAGATCAAAAGTTTATCGCCTATCTGCAATCATCTCTGACTATTATCGATCGCCAAGGTGCAACTTCATCCCCCGATCCTTATCCTTCTCCTAAAAATAACCCTTCTCCGGTAGCCACGGTTCCACCACCACCACCCGCTAATTTACCGGTTAATAATACTCCTAGGGTAATAGAAAGAATTTACGTTCCCGTTTATCCCCAACCCCCTAAAACCACTGCCAAAATTGTCCCGGTTCCACCCCCAAATCCCGATATTTCTGCGCCACCATTACCGGCTGCCCCCGAGGTGAAACCGCCGGTGGCAGTGCTTATTCCTACCAATAATCAGGTGAAAAATACCCTGGTGGGGGTGATGGATTTAGGCGATCAATCTTCAGCTTTATTTGATAATAAGGGCATAACTACTCGTATTTCTCCGGGGGAATTTATCAACGGTTGGACTTTAGTGGAAGTTGGTAATCAACAGGTTATTTTGTCTCGCAACGGCAAAATAAAAGTCTTAGAAGTGGGACAATCTTTTTAGGTTAAACGACGGATAAATTCCAGGGGTAAACCGTCTGTATCGGCAATAAAAGTGACTTCATAGACATGAGCGCCGATCATCTGTTGTTGAGGTGGCAAAAGAATGTTTAAAGGTTGATATAGATCGGCATCCTCTTGATGGGCTTGCTGAAAGTTATTTGTTAATTTTTCTAACCATTCTGGTAAACTGCTGACATTTTCTGTTAGGTCAAAAGACAAGTGATAATAACCGACATAATGCTGATCACCAAAGGCATCGGGTGCGGGTTTCGGTTGGGGAATTTGGATTAATTCGATGCGTCCGTTTAACCCGGTTAGCCAACAGGCCAAAGTATAACCCGTAGTGAATCTTTCCTCGAGGGTAAAACCGAGAAGTTGATAAAAAGCGATCGCCCGATGGATATTGGCGGTACGAATAGAAGCATGGTGCATTTTCAGTGATCAGTAATCAGTGATCAGTAATCAGTGAGAATTCGGGGTTGACAAGCAATCCTTCATCGATCTGCCTCCCGATTCAGTTTTGAGGTTGTCAGTTTATGTTTCTTCGTTACTTGGTATGATTTGATCGGGTGGTATAAATCGACTAAATCCTTATCTGGCAAGAGACTTAATTGATTACCAAAAACCGCAGCAATGTCTTTCTCTATAATGGTTTCATCCCTTATCACCTCGTCCATTGCATAACAATTCCCGAAGAGCCGAGTTTATTAAGTGAGATTATTCACTGATAACTGATAACTGATAACTGATAACTGATAACTGATAACTGATAACTGATAACTGATAACTGATAACTGATTAATCAAAAAGACGAAAATAGGGGTAACGTTTGGGAACACCTGGTTCTTTTTCCAGATCAAAGTTAATTACATCCCAACAGGGTTCATCGGGGGCATCGGGGCTAAATTCTACTGGTAAACCGTAGAGACGGGGAATAATGGCTTCACCCGGTTCATTACCGCGCCAAGTAGTGTTACGTTCTAGGTAGGAACTAACTAAATCGCGATAACGGTTGGCAATAATCACTTTAGTCGCTTTAAATCCTTGAGTATAGAGGCGATCGAGTGCTTCGTGAATCTCAAAACGAATACCATCCGGGTGAGTGTGTTGACGATACCACTCACCATTCCAGAGTCGCCAATGCCGTCCTGACTGCAAGTGAACCAACTCACCCGTTTTGGGATCGGCTTCAAAAGCCCCATGGCGCGGACACAAATAGGTATCCGTCAAAGTGAGGGCGGGGATTAGCTGCCGACAGTGAGGACAATGGATATCGGGGCCAAAAACAGGGTATTGTAAACTTGCATTGATCATGGGAGAACCTAAACTAAAAATTGCTATCTTTGTACCAATAATCCTACCCATATTATACCCAACCAAATTGGACGGGTATTCTCTTTCGACTTTAGTGCAGATCCTTCCATGTCTTTAGATAACTTAAGATCAACTTCTAATTTCTGGCCCCTTGTTGATGTCAGTCAAGCGGCTTTTATTGCCCCCAATGCCACGGTAATGGGGGATATTTCCCTAGCTGTGGGGGTAAGTGTTTGGTATGGGGCGGTATTGCGTGCCGACGTGGAACGCATCGAAATTGGGGCTTATACTAATATCCAAGATGGGGCGATCCTACACGGAGATCCGGGCAAAATTACTATCCTTGAGGATTACGTTACCATCGGACACCGGGCGGTAATTCACGCAGCCCATATTGAACGCGGTTGTTTAATCGGCATTGGGGCAGTGATTCTCGATGGTGTGCGCGTCGGGGCGGGTAGTATTGTCGGGGCGGGTAGTATTGTGACAAAAGATATACCACCGCGATCTTTAGTGGTGGGCATTCCCGCTAAACGCGTCCGGGAAGTGTCGCCACAGGAGGCTCAAGAGTTGATCGAACACGCCGAGCGCTATGCTAAACTTGCCCTCGTTCATGGGGGAAAAGGTACTGATACCGGATTCCCAAAAGGGGCGGTTTAGGGTATAAATATAAAATGAGAATCAAGTAACAATCTTTTAAGCACCGATCGAGGAGAAGGAAATCTATGGACTGGAGAGTGTTAATCGTTTTAACCCCTTTGCTTATTGCTGGTGGCTGGGCTTTCTTCAATATCGGCGCTGCCGCTATTAGACAAGCTCAACAGTTTCTCAGCAAACAAAGTTAATAAAAGTTTATAATTCTTAGTAAAACCGACCGCCTAGGCGATCGGTTTTTAATTTTTCCTTATCTGGCGATCGCTGATTGGGGTGTGGGGTGTAGGGTGTAGGGTGTGGGGTGTAGGGTGTGGGGTGTAGGGTGTAGGGTGATGGGTGTAGGGTGTAGGGTGTAGGGTGTAGGGTGTAAGATGATGGGGAAATGGGGGAATTATGAATTATGAATTATGAATGATAACTGATAACTGATAACTGATAACTGAATTGTCATCTCGACTAGGAAACTAATTTTACACTAATACCTAACCATGAAATCTAATTGTCAAAATCTCATTCAAGAGCTTTCCCATCTAGAAATTATCACCGATCCGGGGCAAGTGGCGAAACTTTCCTTAGATTATTATCATTTTAGTCCCATTTTAGAGGCACAACTGCAAGATAAACGGGCTGATTTAGTCATTCGTCCCCACAATAGCCAAGAAGTTATTGACATCGCTAAAACCTGCGTTAAATACCAAATTCCTTTAACAGTTAGAGGTGCGGGTACAGGTAATTATGGTCAATGTGTTCCCTTGCAGGGCGGAGTAATTTTAGACACAACGAAACTAACAAAAATTATCTCGATCGAACCGGGTACAGCCCGGGTAGAAGCGGGGGTAAAAATGGCTTTTTTTGATAAACAAGCTCGCGCAATCGGTTGGGAATTAAGAATGGCTCCCTCTACCTATCGGACGGCGACAATTGGCGGTTTTATCGGGGGTGGCAGTGTGGGCATGGGTTCAATTAATTATGGACAATTGAAGGATAGAGGCAATCTGCAAGCAGTGCAATTAGTCACCCTAGAAGCGGAACCAAAAATTATCGAACTACGGGGGGATGAGGTAGAAAAAGTCAATCATGCCTACGGAACCAATGGCATTATTACCGAGTTAGAAATAGCCCTCGCTCCCTGTTATCCTTGGGCAGAATTTATCGTTACTTTTGCCGATTTTCTCACCGCCGCTAAATTTGGTCAAGCTCTCAGTGATAGTGATGGCATTGTCAAGAAAATGGTTAGTGTTCACTCTTGGCCAATTCCCGCTTATTTTACTGCTCTTAAGGATTATTTACCCACAGGAAAAGCGGCAGTTTTGTTAATAGTATCGGACAGCGATCGAGTTGCATTAGAGTCTTTAATTCAAGAATATAATGGTGAACTTACTTACTATAAAACGCCAGAAGAAACCCAAAAAGGCAACAGTATCTTAGAATTTACTTGGAATCATACCACTCTCCATGCGCGTAGTTGTAACCCCAAAATAACTTATCTACAGGCTTTTTATTTTAATCTAGCCACGGTGGAGAAACTCTATAATTATTTTGGGGAGGAAATAATGATGCACCTAGAATTTTTGAGATTTCAAGGTAAAGTTATTCCCGCCGGTCTTCCCTTGCTAGAATTTACCACAGAAACTCGATTAAATGAGATTATTGCTATCTATGAACAACAGGGGGCAGCCATTGCCAATCCTCACACTTATATCATGGAAGATGGCGGCAGCAGACAGATTAATCCCCTGCAACTAGAATTTAAACAACTCGTCGATCCCTACGGATTGAACAATCCGGGTAAAATGCGAGCATGGGTTGAAGCAAGGGGGTAGGGATTCGATTCAAGCTAAATTAAACAAGATGAGTAGGTAGGCGTTAAAAACTATTAGATGCCCCCCTTATCAAGGGGGGATTAAGGGGGGATCGAACCTAAAACACTAACCGGTGAAAAGGGAGTGGGGAAAACAAAACTCCCCGCTGCCCCCTGCCTATTCCCAGACTTACCCCGATCCGATACAATTAAACGGTTGTCTTGGAAGAATTAATAGTGATCGAGCGTTATACTCTCCCTGCAATGGGGAATTTGTGGACGGATAGATATAAATATCAAACATGGCTAGAGGTAGAGATAGCCGTCTGTGAAGCGCAAGCAGAATTAGGCTATATTCCCGCGGATGCAGTGGCAGAAATTAAGGCAAAGGCTAATTTTGATCCCGATCGCATTTTAGAAATAGAAGCAGAAGTGCGCCACGATGTCATCGCCTTTTTAACAAATGTTAACGAATATGTGGGCGAGCCGGGACGTTATATTCATTGGGGTTTAACCAGTTCTGATGTATTAGATACCGCCCTGTCCTTACAATTAGTCGCCAGTTTAAACCTGATTTTAGAACAATTAGAAGATTTTATTCAAGCCCTGCGCTATCGCGCCCAAGAACACCGTTATACAGTCATGGTGGGACGTTCCCACGGCATTCACGCCGAACCGATCACCTTTGGCTTTAAACTAGCGGGATGGTTAGCGGAAGTGCTGCGAGGACGCGATCGTTTAATTCGCTTGCGCCAAGACATCGCCATCGGTAAAATATCCGGTGCAGTGGGAACCTATGCCAATATTGATCCGAAAATTGAGGCGTTAACCTGTCAGAAGTTAGGATTAGAACCGGATACCGCTTCCACTCAAGTTATCTCGCGCGATCGACACGCCGATTATGTGCAACAATTAGCCTTATTAGCGGCTTCGATCGAACGTTTTGCCGTGGAGATTCGCAACCTGCAAAGAACCGATGTCCTAGAAGTGGAAGAATACTTTTCCAAAGGACAAAAAGGCTCCTCCGCTATGCCCCATAAACGTAATCCCATCCGTTCAGAACGCTTAACGGGAATGGCGAGAATTATCCGTAGTCATAGCGTTTCCGCTTTAGAAAATATCGCCCTCTGGCACGAAAGAGATATTTCCCATAGTTCCGTAGAACGGGTGATGCTGCCGGATGTTTGCATTTTGACCCACTTTATGCTCAAGGAAATCACCGATTTAGTCAAAAATCTGCTGGTGTATCCCGAAAACATGAAGCGAAATATGAATGTTTACGGTGGCGTGATTTTCAGTCAAAGAGTTCTTTTAACTTTGGTGAGTAAGGGAATTAGCCGGGAATCTGCCTATAAAATCGTCCAAGAAAATGCCCATCGCGCTTGGAACACCGATAACGGCAATTTTAAAGCTTTTATCAGCCAAGATGAGCGAGTTACCGGCATTTTATCCCCCGACGAGATCGAAAGTTGCTTTGATCCCCAGCAGCACCTAAATCACCTTAATAGCATCTACCAAAGGTTAGATATTTAAGGAGCTTTCAGTGATCAGCTAACCACTAGCTTGTTGCTTTAGAAAGGTAATGACAGCGTTTTGGATTGTCGGTTGGCGATCAATTTTTTCTCAGAAAGCGATCGCTATTCGTTTCTCGATCAAGGTCGCGTTTGAAGATAAAACTAAAGAATCGGCGCAAGCGAGTACGAATCGGGTAAAATAAGGGTCTGTATTCGGAGTGTTCGTTTTTATGATGAAAATCAAACTCTTGAATTTAGGTAGTATTAAAGAGGCAGAAGTGGATCTTCGGCCTCTAACCGTTATTATTGGCCCGAATAATTCTAATAAAACTTATATCGCCTACTCGATTTATGGGTTATATCAGCTTGTCAGCCTTAATTTTTATGATGAAATTTTAGAAAAAATAGAATTTACAACTCAAGCCGATCATTGGTCTTTAAAAATAGACCGACGTTTTTATGATGTTATATCCGAAGTTATTCAAAGTTACGCATCTAGATTTAGCGGGATAAAACTACAATCTTTTTTCCAAGATTCTAGCGGTAAAATTTTTGAAAAAACAAAATTCAGTATCGAAATCAAAATTTCTGAAGATGATATTAAAAGAGCTATAGAAGAAGTTTTAGCGGATACAATACTTGGAATCGAGAAAATCGAGCGAAGTGATAACAATAGTGAGATTTTATTTTATTGGGAAAAACGCAACGAAGAACATACTGATTTTCTTAGCAGGATAGTTATTGGTACTTTTATTAGTACCGTCGGAAAATTTTCTGACATACTTCCTTTACCCGCCGAAAGAAACGCTTTTATAAATACCTATAAAATGCTGGCCAATAGAAGATATAAGCTACTTAAAGAGAATCAGAGAGAGCGATTGATACGAGGACGTATTAATCGAGAGCCATTGATACAAGGACTTATTAATCGAGATAAGCAGTTAGAGTTACTGAAAGAACAGGGAGATATTCGCTATCCTCAACCAGTAGAGGATTTTTTAGATTTTTTAACTGACATAGAACTAGAAAATAAGCCCGATCCCATTGCCAAAAACAAAAATGATTTTCAAAAATTAGCTGATCAAATTGAAAAGTATATTCAAAATAACAATAAAACAATCTTTAAAAAGACTAAAATCGGAGGCAGAGAAATTAAAGTTTCGGTAAAAAGAAGTTTAGAAATCGATCTTTATAATGCTTCCTCGTCTATTAAACAATTAGCACCGCTTTTACTCTATTTACGCTATCGAGCAAAATCGGGGGATTTTCTGGTGATCGATGAGCCTGAAATGAACTTACATCCAGAATCTCAGGTAAAATTGTTAGAATCTTTAGCGATTTTAGTAAATTTAGGAGTTAGAATTTTATTGACGACTCATAGCCCCTATTTGATGGCTCATCTTAACAATATTGTTAATGGTAATCACCAAAATCCAGAACTTTTAGCCGAACAAGCTAAATTGCTTTATCTGCAAGATAGCCGAGCTTTTCTTAAAATGGAACAGGTTAGCGCCTATGAAATGAAAAATAATCAATTACTTTCTTTACACGACCCTGAATACGGTATTCGTTGGGATACTCTCAGCGATGTATCAGTTGATATTCAACAAAAGTTTTTTGCAATTTATGAAGCAGGACAACAAAACCAAGAAACCGAAGAAGGATGTTCCTCAGAAGAAGAATAAACTCGATTGGCAGAAATTTAACTTTTTAGAAAATTTGCTTATTTTCTGTACCGTACCCGATCGGATCGCTCCACCCGAAAGCGGTGTCAGCTTTCGGATTACCAAGCCAAAAAAAGATTCCGTTTGTATTTTATTTAAAACTGATCGTCAGAAGGATCCTCTCGTTAGAGATCAAAATCAGAAAAGACCTGATTATTTATCTCTTTTTATTCAGAATGGCTTACTTCTGCTGACGATTATCGAGATGAAGGGAACTAATAAAAATTCCACGAGTACAGGTATCGAACAAATTACAACTTTTAGAGATATTTTAAAACAAGAAATTGCCGATCATGTCACCAGTAAACTCAAATATAAATTACAAGCTATCCTATTAACTCCCTATAATGCCAATATTCCTCTAGAGGCGATCAACAAGGAAGCGCAGAAAGGATTTATTATTTTACCTATTCAGTATAATTTTAAAGCGGAGCTTTATCCTTATGTTTCCAAGACTTACAGTCAAGCGGATTTAAGCAAAATAAATTATATTCACGACGAGCAACATAAAGAATCCGATTGTTTGTTAATCGAAAAATTGTTGGCTAGACAAGCATCGGACAAACGTAAACAGGATAACTATTATTCATGTAAATTCACTCCCACCAAAGATAGACAAGGCATCTATATAGATTATCAGGTGTCGAGCGATCAAGACTGGATCACCCTATTAACCGATCCGTGGGGAACGAAAGTTCAATTGGCTTACTGTAGTGATGATTCTCAAAGGAACTTGCGTTTTGATAATGTAACAGTGAGGTTTTGGCTAATTCTCCTACAGATGATTTGTTTGGATGGTATTTTATTCCTAAGCAGGTCTCAAAGTTTAATCGATCAAATTCAGGAAGAGATTAAAAATTTAAACATATATGGAATGGTAGAGATGGTAAGTCGCCTAATCAATAGTTAGCATAAAAAAGTGGTGTAGAGAAATCTATATATAAATGGCTCCGCAATAAACTTGACAAACTTGAGGTTTTGGTGCGGTTGTCTAAGGAACCGAAGCGACCACTACTGTTGCCGAATCCGAGCGCTCCGATGCAGCCGATTTTGTCGGGTGCGTTCCCTGCTGCAACGAGGGGGAACGCACCTTACCGATTATGATATAATCGCAGCATATACTTCTCGCTTGCGACAACCGCGATGAATGTTTTCTGGCGCTATTTCCCCTTGGCATTTGTTGTTATGCTTTCTAATTGTTTCACCCCACAACAAGGGCGAACGGAATCGCCTAAAATTACCTGTGAAACAGAAAGCTATCCTTCCACAAAGCAAAAAGTTCCCACGACAATGATCCAGCTCATGTTAAGCTACCGCTAACCCATCCTACAAATAATTGTGCCTCTCTACTTACAGTTCATTCAATGTGTGATTACCCCGCAACCTCGATCAAGTTGTAGGGCGCTGATTCTGGCTGGGAGTCCGAACTTTGACGGCTCTCTTGGATTTACTGGCAAGATGTAGGTTATGCTCCAAGCAGTAAAGTTGAGGTGTTCAATCATGAAAAGTCTTTTGCTAGGTGTTCAAAATTTGGAACTAAGCGATCGCACCGCCATGTATCTACTATTTAAAAATTACTTTAAAGGTGTAACTTGGGATGGGTTTCAAATTGATCTAGAGCGCAAAAACTGGGTTTTATTGTTAAGAGATGAAACTAGCAATGCCCTGAAGGGATTTTCGACTCTTATGTTCTCTCAGCAAACTTATTTAGGAGAACAGATCGGTGTGGTATACTCAGGTGATACCATCGTTGATCCAAGTGCTTGGTCGAGTACCTCGTTACCGCGTAGCTGGATTGCTGCTGTCACTTTTGTGCACCGACAATATGCTGCCAATAAGCTATACTGGCTGTTAATCTGTTCTGGGTTTCGTACTTATCGCTTTCTCCCTACTTTTTGGCAAGATTTCTATCCCCGTTATAATGTTGAAACCCCTCCTAGTATTACCAATCTAATGGCAAGTCTGGCTAAAGAATACTATGGAAATTCTTACCAAGAAGCAACTGGTATCGTCCGCTTCCAACACCCTCAAATTCTCCGGGAGGGATTAGGGGAAATACCGGTGGGAAGACAGGCTAACCCCCACGTTCAGTTTTTTCAAAAAAAAAACCCCGGCTATCAACAGGGAGATGAGTTAGTCTGTTTGACTGAAATCTGCTATGATAATCTCACGGCGGCTGGAAGGCGGATGTGGCCTTGATCTTATTATTGTAACTCCTTTTTCTCGTTAGAACTGCCTCTGTCAGGTTATATTTATGCTGTCTGAACACTCCTTCTCAAATTTTAACAATCCTGAGCAATTTATCCAAGGATGGTACTGGGCATTACCATCCAGAAAGTTAAAATTTGGCCAGGTAAAAGCTCTAACTTTGTTGGGTAGAAGTTTGGCAATTTATCGGGGAGAAAGCGGTCGGGTGATGGCGGTAGATGCCTATTGTCCCCATATGGGGGCCCATTTAGCAGAGGGGAAAGTAGAAGGTGATGGAATTCGCTGCTTTTTTCATAATTGGAAATATAATGAGCGGGGAATGTGTGTAGATATTCCTTCCCAAGAAAAACCTCTACCGGTGACTATTAAAACTTGGCAGACAGCAGAAAAATACGGAATGATTTGGGTTTGGGTGGGAGAAGATAAGCCAAGCCCTTTACCATACCTACCAGAGTTAGAAAATGTCAACTGTGATTATACATTGGGAACTCACTTTTTCAAAAATTGCCACCCTAATGTATTACTTATTAACGCAATTGATGCTCATCATTTCAATACAGTACATCACCTACCCGTAAAAATTATCTTCTCTTCTCAAGAACTGAACCCTAACGCTATTATCTTCAACAACACTACCCGAGGAGGGGAGGATTCTTGGTTAATTCGCCTGATTCGTCCTCTCTACCGCAACGAAGTTACTTATAGTATGTGTTACTGGTATGGGAGCAGCGGAACTGTGACCCTAGGGCCAGATTTTCTGCACTTTTACATTATCTTTGCCCTGCGAATGCTTGCAGGAGGAAAAACCGAAGGACAAACAATTCTGGTAACTTCCCAACGGACTGGATTATCGGGATGGATTATGAATCGCGTTTTGCTATGGTTGACCCAGCAGGTTGGTAATTACTTCGCCGGGGGAGATACCCAAGTATTTCAAACAATTCGGTTTGATTTGCGAACTCCCACCAAAGCAGATAGTTCTATCCTGCAATTCATTGAGCAGGTCAATCGCCAGCAAGCCTTAACCTGGGGAACTTGGAAGGCTGTCAGTCATCCCATGCCTCAAACGCCGGCCTCGTCTTACTCTGAACCCCCATTGATGGAAACGGAAAAAAATGAAATTCCCAGGTAAAATCGCCGGTTTTGACCTACCGCACCATAATTCCCCTGACCATTTACACCGGATACTAACAGCGGCATTGCCTCGGCAGAACAATTATGTTCTTTCTCAGAACTTAAATTATTGGGATGCTGAATTTTTCAATTTACATCGAGTCAAAGTTTTTGAACAATCTCCCGTGGATGAGCAATCTGCTATTTTGGAGCTAGTCGGCGGCGGCCTACTAGAAGAATCCTATTTTATTGAGAAGGCAGGCGTTGGCTACATGGCCAAAATGGTGTTGTTAGCAGAAACCGTTGAGGAACGAATGCTCTATGGGCTGTTTGCTGCTGATGAAGCCATCCACCTTAACCAGATAAGCAATTTTTTACTGCGGCGGGAAATGACTAATACAAACAATCCGTTTCTCTGCCTACTGTCAGAAGTGGCTGAAAGCTCGGATAAAACGGTATTGCTCTTTGTGCTACAAGTGGTGTTAGAAGGTTGGGGTTTGAGCCACTATCGACGTTTGGCGAAGGAATGTCGCCATCCTCAATTAGCAGAGATTTTTTCGGGCTTTTTAGAGGCTGAATCTCGCCATCATAGCACGGGCAATGCTTTATTTAAACAGATTTCAGTTGCTGGCTCCAGTCAGGCGACAATTATTGATATATTAGCACAATTTTTATTTATGGTTCAAATGGGACCCCAAAACGTACTGGCAGGAATTGAGCAAGTAAAAGGTCATTTAACCCGATCTCAAAAAGTCAAAATTCTCGAGGAGCTAGATACGGAAACCCATAGTGGTATTAGGTTGAAACTGCTGCGATCGCTAATGAATATAAAATCAGCATATGCCATCTTTCAAGCTTTAGAAGAAAGGGGTGCTTTTCAACCTATTCCTGCCCATAAATGTGTTCTTCAATCTGCTGGTAATTAAATTAGATATGGAAAAACGTATTCAAGGCAAACTGCAAATTAATTACAATCGGAATAAACAGCAAGACCATACTGCTTTAATGGATGAAGTAGCTGCCAGCTTTCGCTATGAAGATTGTCAGAATGAATATTGGAATCCAGAGGAATTTTCTTTGCTCTACGGGACTCCTTTATGGGAGCAGTCTAGTCCCCATCAGCGCCTTATTTTAAACCAACTTTATTGGGTAGCTTATTACTCACAAATCGTCTCGGCTGAAATTGCTACTATCTTTTTCAATCAGACCAGCGCGGCAGGACTTTATGCCCATGAAGATTTTCGTTTAATCTGCGATACGTTGGACTTAGAGTCATCCCAAGAACGGGCGCATATTAAGGCCTTTCGTACTATTGCCAAGCAGACCGAACAATCGCTATTCGGAAAACTTATCTTCACTTACCCAATGCGCGGACCTTTTACGGAAACGATGGTCTATGCTGAAACCAATACCCTTAAAACATGGTGGAAAAAACTTCAACTGCAATATTTTGGACTGATTTCTGCCAATAATACCTTCTTGGCCTGTCAGTATTTTACAGTGCGAGGGGTGCGGACTCTAAATGGGAAAATAGTCCAACATAAACTCAGCAATTATTATCAGAGATATTGCCCTCAAGAATCTGCTCCTATCCCTGCTCAGGTTTCCCATTGTCACTTTCTAGATGAAAGCTTCCACTTCAATAGTTCGACAATTATCTCCCACGATGTTATTAACTGCTTGACACCGCCAACTGCTTTTGAGCGATTGGTTGCCAATTTAGGACTCTGGGGATGTCAGCGGGATCATTTTCACTTTTCTGTGGCAATTAATGGAATTTTTTGGTACGATCCTGCGTTATATGAGAAAATTTATTATCTACTGCGATCGCCTATTTTTGGCCTGGGTCAAGGGGAGGCGCAGGAAATGATGGATTGTTGTTTTACTCAAGAGTCAGAGGGTTTACACCGTAGTTTTTTAACCCATCAAGAAGCCATGGCATCCTATAAGGTATATGTGGAAAAGCTGGATTATCTTTGGCCGTGCAATCGGGAAATGTCCCTGATGGCATCTAATTGTATCTCTGGATACTTGGCAATTCAAACGCGAGAATTACAAAGGTTTAAATATCGTCTAAGATACAGTTCGCTGACAAGCGAGTGGAACAAACCACAAAGACACAAAGGACACAAAGATTAATCGCTTCTATATAAGTTAAACTGGTCGCAACGCGCTCGCTACGCGAGATCACACAAAGAACGAGAGAGCCTAAATTGGTTAGCTGTTATGACTGATTTGTGTAGAATATCTTTTCCGTCTACTGATTTTGCCGCCATTATTTTGCCATGCCATGAGAATTTATCTGAACATTTGACGGTTCATAATTCCCCTGTTTTATTTGGCTGTCGGACTGGTATTTGTGGTACCTGTTTGGTGGAAGTCGTTGGCGATATCCCCCCTCCCCAACCCGAGGAACGGGAAATATTGGAGAATTTAGCTCCCCATTATCCGCAGGTGCGGTTGGCCTGTCAGCTTGAGCTTACAGGTGATATCGAGATGGTAGTCCTAAAATAGACAAGGGCGAAATGGGAATGCGCTATGGTAGCCGGGGAAAGTTGGGGGGATATCCAATACTGTTCAGTTAGTGTCACAAACTTAACACGAGGAAGGGTGTGGAGAGGGGATGGAATTAGCAAGGCTTTTGGTTTCCCCCGTCCCCTCTCGGCCACTTCACCATTTCTCTTATCTGAACAGTGTTGGGGGGGAGATCTTGTTTCGGGTAGGTAAATTGTGGGATGATAGGTTAATTGGAAAATTTGACAGGGGGCTGGGCCAGGACGGGCGGAATGTAGCCGCAAATCTTTATTAAGGGTCGGTTTTGAGAGTCTGCTATGCAATTTCAGGATTTCTGGTATATTGTATCCCTCAGCAAACATTTAAAGGCTAACCAAGTATTAGCACGCACTGTTTTAGGAGAATGGCTGGCGATATTTCGTGGCAGTAATGGAGAACCAGTAGCGTTGCAGGATCGCTGTTTACATCGTAACAGTCGTTTGTCAGAGGGTAAAGTCAATCGTGGTATCTTGCAATGTCCCTACCACGGTTGGCTCTATGATGGGAATGGCCATGTTATTGCTGTCCCTGCTCAAGGACATAGCTTTAAATCTCCTCCTGGTTGTCGAGGGAAATGTTATGCCGTCAAGGAACGAGATGGTTATGTCTATGTCCGGTTGGCTGCAACCCCAAGGGTTGACTTTGAACCTTTTCCTATGCCTCACTACGGACAGCCCGGCTGGGAAACAGTACGGGTAATTAATCGTTTTGCTAACGATGTTACCAACTGCGCCGAGAACTTTATTGATATTCCCCATACCGCTTTTGTTCATCAGGGTATTTTTCGCTCCTCCCGACAAAAAAAGTTAGGGATGACTGTTAAACGCTGTAATGGTGCAGTTTTAGTGGAGTATCACCACGAAAGTAGTAATTTGGGATGGTACAGATATTTTCTTAATTTTAAAGGCACAGGGATTAAACATAGCGATCTCTTTTTTATGCCTAATATTACCTGCGTGGAATATCAAATGGGAGGTAATCGCCATTTATTTATTACCAGTCAATCTATCCCCGAAACCCATAATTCAACTTTGGTTTACACGGATATTACCTATAATTATGGCATCTGGAATAAATTAGCACTTCCCTTTGTGGGCTGGACTGCTCAACATATCATTCGCCAAGATGTGAAAATTTTAGGGGTTCAAGGAGAAGCTATCGCTAAATACGGCACAGAATTTTTCCCTACTCCTGCGGATACAATTCACCTTTTCGTAGAGTCAATTAGAGGGGCAATTGGTCGGGGGGAAGATCCGCGATTATTGCCCAATAAAACCGTTGAAGTTAACTTTTGGGTTTAAGGTCAATGCTAGAAAAAAATTACTTACAATTGATAACTTTGAGCAGCTTTATTATTTTAATTGCTTGGACGATTAGCCATAAGTCCTCCCGCAGTCATCTCCAAACTAAAACTTGTCAAGATTGGCTACTAGATGGCAGCGGATTAGCAATTCAAGGAATTTTTATGCCCTTACTACAAGCTCTGTTGTTTTCTGAGCTTTGCCAGCATTTGACAACTGATTATCAAGGCTGTCTTAAACTATCACTAATTCCCTCCTTTATCCTTAGCTTTGTTATGGTTGATTATTTATACTACTGGAATCATCGTCTGTTACACCTTAAATTATTTTGGCCAGTTCATCAAGTCCATCATACCGTTAATCAAATGGATGTGTTCGGAACTTCTAGAAACACCATCTGGACAAGTTTGTTAATTATTTATTTATGGATAAACCCATTATTTTTATATTTATTAGCTAAACCCACAGGCTATTTATTAGGAGTTAGTTTGACATCTGCCCTAGATTTATGGCGGCATAGCCGCTTGCTAATCGCCCCTAATAGCTGCTGGGCTAAACTTCTCTCCCCTTGGTTAATCTTACCAGAGGATCATGCCTGGCATCATGGTAGAGAAACGAGGGACTATAACTATGGGGCTAACCTGAAAATTTGGGATAAGTTCCATGGAACCTATTATCAATGTCAAGAATCCCCTTCTGCCCTAGGGATTACTACTTCACTAAACTTGATGCAAAAACTTTTTTTCCCATTCCTATGACTATTTTCGGTAGAGTCATTTCATTCTTTCCTGCCTTTATTTTGTTGCTGACTGGAGCGGCAATATTTTACTTTCTGGCTTTACCTAGTATGTTTAGCCTCCTAGCTGTGTTGCTGTCTATCTATGGGTTCCCGCCGTTGGTTTATCGCTTACATGAATATTTTTATCCTGTACGAGAGGGGATTAGTTATCTACAGATGAAAGAATATAGTCCTTGGTGGGGTAGCCATCAAATCCAGGTGATTTATATTGCCATTCCAGTGTTAGAAACACTATTAAGGTTGATTCCGGGGCTGTTTTCATGGTGGTTGCGATTATGGGGGGCAAAAGTGGGGAAAGATGTTTACTGGACCCCAGCCCTAGAAATTAGTGATCGCGGTTTTTTAGAAATTGGCGACCGGGTGGTTATCGGTCATCGTGTCGGAATTTATTCTCATATCATCAAGCCTCGGAAAGCTGATTTAATGTTATATGTCAAAAAAGTTAAAATTGGTAATAATGTCTTCATTGGGGCTGGCTCCCATCTAGCTCCTGGAGTAGTTCTTAGTGATGGTACATTCTTAACTTTAGCCACTGACCTCTATCCCAATCAAAGGATATAATAATGCCTCCAATTATTCAGCTATTTGGAAAAATACTTGCCCCCAATGCCCAGCGGTTTCAGCAAGCATTGAAACGCCCAGAGTTAGCCCAGAAACTGGTACACAGAGAAATCGTTGCTCGTCTCATCAAGAGTGCCTACGGTCGAGCATTGGGAATTAATTCAATAAAAGATTGGTGGCGAGTTCCCCTAGTAGATTATGAAGATATCATCCCTTGGTTAAAGCCAACAGTTCAACATCATAAATATCAACAAATTTCCCTGACTCCTGAACCCATTCTATTTTTTGAGAAAACCTCTGGTAGTAGCGGGGCGATGAAATTGATTCCTTATACTCAATCTTTGCGCCGCTCATTTAACCAGATGTTCTGTGTCTGGGCCTATGATTTAATCGTGAACGGACCTGACTTTTCTACAGGAAAGATTTACGCTTGTATTTCACCAAGATTAAATGCAGCTGATAGTCAAAACCTACAGAATGATTTAGATTATTTAGATGGCTGGTTGCGCTATTTTTTGCGTCCTTGGTTATTGCTGCCCGAACAACTTAATAACTTGAATAATATCCCAGCTTTTAAGCATCAATTAGCCCTAGCTTTACTCAAGGCTGAGGCATTGGAGATAATTTCCATTTGGAGTCCCACCTTTCTCCAAATCCTTTTAAAATATATTCAGGAGAATCAGCAGTTATTGCAAGCAGAATTACAGCAGCGAATTTCACTTAATCGACTAAAACTACTCAGCGAAAGTCCTATTCCTTGGCCACAAATATGGCCAAGCTTGAAACTAATTTCTTGCTGGGATAGTGCTAATGCAGCAGTTCAAGCTCAAGGGTTGCGCTCGCAGTTTCCGGGGGTATTAGTTCAAGGAAAGGGGTTATTAGCCACAGAAGCACCGATGACCATCCCTTTGATTAAAGCGAGGGGATATGTACCAGTTCTGGATGAAGTGTTTTTCGAGTTCGAGGATAACCAGGGTGTTCTCTTAAGTTTAACCGAACTTACCATTGGTCAAGAATACAGACTCATTTTGTCCCAAAAGGGGGGATTATATCGTTATCGCATAGGCGATTGCGTCCGCGTCACCCACTACTATCAAAACACTCCCTGTTTAGAGTTTCTGGGAAGATATCAAAGCTTGAGCGATTTAGTCGGGGAAAAATTGTCAGAAGCTTTTGTCAATAATGCTCTGACTAGGTTGAACTTACCAGCAACCAATTTTAAAAGCTTGGTGCCAGCCGCCGCTCCACCCCATTATCTTCTCTTGCTAGATAGGGCTGAAGAAACCCCCGCCATGATTGCTCAAAAGCTAGATAGTATCTTATCAGAGTCTTATCATTATCGGAGGGCGCGGGGGCTTGGTCAGCTTGAACCGCCAGAAGTTTTCATCTCCCCTCAAATCCCTGAACTATTGGTTTCCTATCACATCCGCACTGGAAGTATTTGGGGGGGTATCAAGCATCCAATGCTGGCCACATCACCCCTTAGCACCCAACTTTTACGAGATCTCAGAAAAATGTATAATCCTGAGTAGCAGCAAAAATTTTCGTTAAGTGCCATCCAATTTAAAAAGTTTTTAATATAATGAAACAAAAATTTACCAACATCTACAAATTGGCTCAACTACTTAGTATTGTTCTGTTAGCCATAGTAATTGGGAATTTCTCCTCCTCTGCTCTAGCAGATGTCGGCCAGGGGGACATCGACGCAATTATTCGCACCCGAGAAATTGCCTTAGAAGCCCTAAACACTCGTAATTTTACCAAAATTGACCCCTATCTGCACCCCCAGTTCATCATCACAACAGTTGATAACCAAGTTTTTCACACCACCTCTGAGTTTGAAAAGTATTGGAATCAACAGTTTTCCAGTACGATTGAAAATATAAAAATGCAACTGCAAGGGGAGACCATCAGAACCTTTCTTTCTCCAGAAATAGATGTGGCGGCGGGGGGAGCAATAACCACTTTCTCTTTCAAGGATGGTAAGTCGGCTAATATGGCTTTGCGCTGGACAGCGGTATTACAAAAATTAGAGGACAAATGGATGATTCAATCATTGCATTTCTCCTCTAATCTGCTGGATAATCCAGTCTTGAATGCTGCTCGACAATTAAATAAAACCCTAGGGGTTGCAGCGGGGTTAGTCGGCTTTTTACTGGGGGCAGCTACCATGGTAATATTAAATCGTAGAACTAAGCGTCGAGCTACAATAGTATAGCAATTCAAATGAAAATTAATACTGTTCATTCCAGTACCAATATTAGCTTTAACCGTTATCTTCGTCTCAAAGCTATCCTAGTAATTCTAATAGTTTGGAGCGGAGTGAGTCTGGTACACTGGTGGCCAGTAACTCAGGGGTTTATGTTGGTTTTAATAACTATATTGACCATACAAACTCTAAGAATGTTGATAGCAAAACCAGTTAATTTTGTGGTTGAAAGTAATAATTATCTTCCCCTAGTCTCCATTTTAGTTCCTGCCAAAAATGAAAGTGCAGTCCTGACTAATTTGGTGGAAAGCTTAGGGGAATTAGATTATCCAAGTCATTGTTTAGATTTTTGGATTATTGACGATGGTAGTACTGATGAAACACCGCAAATCTTAAAGGAAATGCCAACTAAATTGCCATCTTTACAAGTTTATCGGCGAGAAGCTAAAGGTGGTAAATCAGGGGCTTTAAATGCAGTATTGCCCTACACGCGAGGAGAGATTATTCTCGTTTGTGATGCTGATGCTCAGTTACCGGCTGACTTGCTGCGGCAAACAGTACCTCTGTTCCAAAAAAAAGGGATTGGTGCAGTACAAGTACGAAAGGAAATTGCTAATACTAATACTAATTTCTTAACCCGTTGTCAGCAAATGGAAATGTGCTGTGATAGTTTTCTTCAGACCCATCGCCTTGCTATTGGCGGAATGTGTGAACTGCGCGGCAATGGGATGCTAGTTAAGCGGGATTTCTTAGAAAAGTGTCAAGGCTGGAATGAAAACACAGTCACCGATGATTTAGATCTTTGTTTTAAACTTTATCTAGTAGGTGCTGAGATTGAGTTTGTGATAGTTACATCTATTCGGGAAGAAGGAGTAACTACCGCGCAATCCCTCTGGCTTCAACGTTGTCGTTGGGCGGAGGGCGGGTATCAGCGTTACCTAGATTATTTTCCACAAATTTTTACTTTAGGTTGGGCTAAAGAAATTGATTTAATTTTATTTTTTTTGTTACAGTTTCTACTTCCCCTTGGACTTATAGCCGATTTATTTTGGACAATATTTTATGACCACTACCCAGTTTTGTTGCCACTTCAAGTATTACTAAGTATTATTTTAACAATTGCTTTTATGGTTGGACTTTATCAATTTCAGGGTTTACGAGGATGGTCTTTAGTTTGGGGAACTATGCAAGGTTCTATCTACATGATACATTGGATTCCTGTCATGATTGTAACCACCTTGAAAATGTGTCTGCAAAAGCAGCACTCGCCTTGTATTAAAACCGAGCATCGGGGTTTAAATACTTACGGATCATAAATTATGTTAGATCTACTAATTAAAAATGGATTAATTTTTGATGGCTTATCTTCTCCTGCCATGGTCGGAGATATTGGCATTCAAGAAGGTAAGATTGTCGCCATTGCTCCTGGCTTAAATATCCCTGCACTTGAAGTAGTAGATGCCACTGGGTTGTGGGTAACACCGGGATTTATTGATATTCATACCCACTACGATTTAGAATTAGAAATTGCGCCAGGATTGAGTGAATCAGTCCGCCATGGAGTGACCAGCGTAGTCATTGGTAACTGTAGCCTATCCATTGCTATCGGTGAACCGCAAATGTTAGCAGATATTTTTCAAAGAGTAGAAACAATCTCCCATCAGTTAATTGCAAAATGGCTACAAAAGTCGATTGATTGGCAAACACCGACGGAATATTTACAGCATTTACAAAAGTTATCTCTTGGTGCCAATGTCGCTCCCATGTTTGGACACAGCGCTCTACGCGCCCATGTAATGGGATTGGAACGGAGCTTAACTGCTCAACCAACTAAAATTGACCTAAAAATTATGCAGCAGATAGCCACAGATGCTTTAGAAGCAGGTTTTCTGGGCATTTCCATTGATATGTTTCCTTGGCATCGTATGACTGGAAAGTGGCGAGGTTATACCATTCCTTCTCAACACGCAAAATTTCAAGAATATGCCATGTTAGCTGCTCTATGCAGGCAAAAAGATCGCGTTTTTCAAGTCACCCCTAACCTACAACGGCTCTCTTCTTTCCTTGACATTCTGCGGCTGGGTTCAGGAATTGGCAAAAAACAACTGCGTTTAACAATTCTCTCGGCTTTAGATGCTGTCCACCAGCGCCAACTCTGGCGCATATTTGCTCCACTGCTTTTTATTTGGAATCGGTTATTAGGTGGAAATGTCCGTTTTCAAACGTTAACACAACCGTTTACCATTTTTTCCGATGGACCGGTTACTCCCTTATTTGAAGAATTCCCTACCGGCGCAGAACTCAATAGTTGTCAGTCAAGAAAAGAGCGAGAAGAACTATGGCAATCTCCAGGTTTCCGACACAAATTTTGCCAAGAATGGACCAGTAATTCGCGTAAATCCTTCCATCGCCGTTTAGATATGATAGAAGTTGTCCGTTGTCCAGAAATAAGTTGGTATGGTCTGAGTTTTGCCGAAATTGCTCGTCAAAAACAACAACAACCAGTGGATTTATTTATCGACGCACTCCAACAATATGACACAGATTTACGCTGGGTGGCTACAGGTGCAAATGATCGCCCCATCCCGCGTTTAGCCCTGATGCGGCATCCCTATATCTTAGCCGGTTTTACTGACGCTGGAGCCCATGTCCGCAATCTAGGCTATTATGATGGCGCTCTGTCTTTGCTCAAACAAGCAGTAGCCACTAAGTTCCTTTCCCCTGAAGCTGCTATTAGCCGCGTTACGGGAGAACCAGCACAATGGTTTCGCCTGGATACGGGTATCCTCAAAGTCGGCGCCAAAGCTGATATAGTATTACTTGAACCCCATTCTCTCCATCAGCATATCAGTCCTCAAGTGGAAATATCAGATCCAATCTTGGACGGTGAATTGCGTATGGTCAAGCGCGGCTCGCAGGAGATTGTGCAAGCGGTTTATATTAATGGAGTTCCGGTTGTTAGTGGAGGTAAGGTGAAGGATATCTTGGGAAAAACCAAGTTGGGAACAGTTTTATTTCCTCGCTGAACCTGATACATATATAGCGATCCTATTTAGGTTGTAAACTTACTGGTAGTCACAGGTGGTCGGCAGGAGAGGCGTTTCTATTTCATTGAGAATTGCCAGACAAGAGAAAATAATTAAATCGTGCTTGATGTGAGGAGAAACCCCTAGAGCTTATGAGTAAACTAAATTATGGAAATAATCCAAAATTAATCAATCGAATTAATAACCAAATTTTGGCACATCCGTTTACAGATTATTGGGATATTTTTGTGATCAAACATCAACAGCCAATTAATATTACTTTACACATTCTAGGAATATTCTTTTTCTATAGTTTGATATTTTCTGTTTGGCGATCGCAAAATTTTTGGCTGCTGTTGGGTTTACCTCTAACTCAGGTGCTGGGATTAACCGGACATCTTTTATTTGAGCGCAGCCATATTGATTTACAAGATGCAGTATTTTCCTGGCGAGCTTCTTATTGTTTAGGTAAAATGTTATTGAGAGTTTTGATGGGTAAATATCGAGATGATATTCAAGAGAGAAAAGCAATCTTACAAAATTATCAATCTACTACTTGACTGGAATAGATACCTATGCAAATTTTTAATAATTGGGATGTAATAGCTAAGGGCTGGTATATAGCTTGCTCTAGTCAAGAAATACCTAAAAAGAAAGCAAAATCTCTAGAATTGTGCGGACAAAGAATTGTTATTTTCCGCGGGGAGGACGGGCAAGTGCGGGCTTTAGATGCTTACTGTCCTCATCTAGGAACCGATTTGGGAATTGGAGAGGTTAAAGGCAATTTTCTTCGTTGTGCTTTCCATCATTGGACTTTTGATGAAAGTGGTCTTTGTCAACACATTCCCTCTCAATCAGAAATTCCTGCTCAAGCTAGAGTACCAGCTTATGCAACGGAGGAAAAATATGGATTTATCTGGATTTATCCTGATGCTGAAGCACCAGAAGAAGTACCTAACTTTGATGAACTAAAAGACAAAGAAATTCTCACACAAACTGATCGCTCTTTCACTAGAACTTGCCATCATCATATCTGTATGATGAATGGGATTGATATTCAACATTTAAAAACCATACATCATTTAGATATCAAAATGGAACTATCACTAAATTTCCCCAGTGAAATCGGTACACAAATTGACTTTACCATCAGGGGACAATTTCCACAAACTACTTGGAGAGAAAGGTTAGGTCAAAGATTTCTGGGTGCTACATATCAGTATTCTATGCGATATGCTTATGGCTGTATTGGTTTATTAAAAATGATGGAAAACGTGCAGCTTTTCCCCCCCCTATATATGCTCTATGCTTATACCCCCATAGCACCTGCCAAGACAAGAATTCAGCCGATTTATATAACAGAAAAACGCCCCGGTATTAGGGGGTATCTTCTTAGTACCCTGTTACTGCTCTGGACTCGATTAGCTTATTATCTGCTCAGGGATGAAGACGGCAAAATTTACGATAATATTCAATTTCAGCCAAAATTACTCCTGAGCATGGATCAACCATTAGCTCAATATATAGAGTACGTCAACCAGTTAGAACCGTCTCGATGGTCAACGGAGGCAGTGGCCATGTAACAAGTTACACCGTCAAGGATGAAAGCGGTAGCCTCCCCGCCCCCCTGCTTCCCACACTTCCCACTTCCTACTTCCCACTTCCCACTTTCAAGGTAGGAGGAAGAGGTTGGGAAGAGGCTCTCCGTCAACTCTTGAGGAGTCGTGGGTTTCATTTTTGAGTTGGCGCAATAATTCCCCTTTCGCGTTCCTTTCCAGTTTCCACCCTTCGTTGACCTGACAGAATTGAGAGTAATTTTG
The DNA here is from genome assembly GCF_014696875.1 of Microcystis wesenbergii FACHB-1317. Lineage (GTDB taxonomy): Bacteria > Cyanobacteriota > Cyanobacteriia > Cyanobacteriales > Microcystaceae > Microcystis > Microcystis wesenbergii_A. The sequence continues at coordinate 91,018 of NZ_JACJQV010000089.1, forward strand.
AGCAAGCGATGATACTACAGCCTTTCCTTTCTTCCGCTTGGAGTCCTAATCTTCCCCTGTTAGCCTCGGCAGCTACAGCCGAAACTGCTGATAGTGCCTTAGTTTTAGCCTGCGTGCTGCTGAGTTTGACCGTTATTTATTTCGCCTGTAAACTGGGGGGGGAAATCTGCGTCCGATTCAACTTGCCTCCCGTGTTAGGAGAATTAGTCGGTGGCGTGATTATCGGGGTTTCTGTCCTAAAATTACTGGTTTTTCCAGAAGGTGGGGCGGGATTCGAGGATTCTCTCCTAATTCACTTCCTAGAATCCACTTCACCCCTCACCCCGGAGCAATCTCCCGCCGTTTTTAGTGCTGCTAGTGAGGTGATTTCCGTCCTCTCGGAATTGGGGGTAATTATCCTGCTGTTTGAGATCGGTTTAGAGTCAGACTTACAGGAATTAATTCGCGTCGGTCCACAGGCAGCTGCTGTTGCAGTGGTAGGGGTTGCGGTTCCTTTTTTGGTGGGTACTTTGGGTTTAATCTATATCTTTCATCTGGCCACCATTCCCGCTATTTTTGCTGGGGCAGCTTTAACCGCTACCAGTATCGGCATTACCGCCAAGGTTTTAGCAGAAATAGGGCAGTTATCGGCGAAAGAAGGTCAAATTATCATCGGGGCAGCGGTTCTCGATGATATTCTCGGTATTATTGTTCTCGCTGTCGTTGCTTCTTTGGTGAAGACTGGAGAAGTGCAAATTAGCAAAGTAATTTATCTAGTTATTAGTTCTAGCGCTTTTGTGATCGGGGCGATCCTGATCGGTCGTTTTTTAAGCCCCTTTTACGTTCAATTAGTTAATAGCATGAAAACTAGGGGACAATTGCTCTTAGTTTCCCTGATTTTCGCCTTTATTCTTGCCTATATTGCCCAAGTTATCCAATTAGAAGCGATTCTCGGTTCCTTTGCTGCCGGCCTAGTCCTCGGGGAAACGGAAAAGCGATCGGAATTGGCAGAACAAGTGTTCCCGATCGCCGATTTATTTGTACCGATATTTTTCGTCTGTGTGGGGGCAAAAACCGATTTAAGTGTGCTTAATCCCGCTATTCCCAGCAATCGAGAAGGATTAGTCTTAGCGGCTTTCCTAATTGTCGTCGCGATTTTAGGTAAAGTGGTGACGGGGTTAGCCGTTTTCAGTAAGGAAAAACTCAATCGCTTGGCGATCGGAGTTGGCATGATTCCCCGGGGTGAAGTGGGTTTAGTCTTTGCTGGAGTCGGGGCTGCTAGTGGTGCTTTATCCCCCGCTACCGATGCGGCGATTATTATGATGGTGATCTTGACTACCTTTATCGCTCCGCCCCTGTTAAGGTTAGTATTTAAAGAACCCACCGCCAGTCCTCAATCAGTGAGCAGTGAGCAGTGAGCAGTTACCAGTGGCAGTGTATAAGTTACCAGTAGCAGTGTTAAGTGGCACTAACAGCACTGTCTTTTCATTGATAACTGATGACTGATGACTGATAACTGATAACTGATAACTGATAACTGATAACTGATCAGAAACATAGCAGACCGTGTCAACGTCCCATAAGCTTGTTTTTATTGATAGTCATTCTCAGGGCATTAACGGAGCTATGGATGGCCAAAAATCGACAAAATCGTCCATTTTTACCGAAAAAAGGTAATTGATAACTGAGCAACGGGAGCATCGATCGTGAGATTTCATTGGTTATTCCTAAGCGCATTAACTTGGTTGCTGGTGGCGGCCCCTGCTTGGGCGGGCAAGCTCGTCTTTTGGCGATTCGACACCAATGAGAATCGTCTGGTGTTCACCACCGACAATCGAGTGCAACCGCGAGCGCAAATGATCACTAACCCCACCAGGATCGTGATCGATCTGCCCGGGATCAAGTTAGGGCAACCCAATATTAACCGGCCCATTGGCAATATCATCAGAAGTGTCCGTATTGGTCAATTTGATGCGGAAACTACCCGTTTAGTGATTGAATTGGCCCCTGGCTACACCTTTGATCCTCAACAGGTAAAAATTCGCGGAATTTCGCCCACCCAATGGACAGTGGAACTGCCAGAACCCCAACCGATTAGGGAGGAAACGCAACCACCCGTTACCCCTGACCCCACACCTAGCCCCGATCGCGGTTCCACCCGTCCCACTCCCCCACCTCCAGTTAGCCAGACGGACAACAACGATGATTTTCAGGTGACTCGCAATGGTCTTTTTGTCCGTTTAGAGCAGAATGGTGATGAGCGATCGATCCGCAGTCAACGCAGCCGGGACGGCAAAAAAATCGAATTTGAATTACCCGGGGCCACTTTACCCAGCAGTCTCACCGGTCAAACTATCCCAGTTAACCGTTACGGTGTCGGCGATATTCAATTCAGTCAGACTGCCAATCAACGGGCTAAGATTTCCCTAAGCGTTAATAAAGATAGTCCCGATTGGCAAGCTCTCTATAGTCGTTTTGGTGGCTTGGTTTTACTGCCTAGGGGCGGCATGAGTTCCGTGGATAATATCTCCTCTCCTCCCCCCACTCAGGCCACCAATCCCACTCCCCGTCCCAATAATCCCCCCCCGAAAACTGCCAATAATCCCCCTTCTAGCAATCGTTTGGCCACGATCTCCTCGATCGATCTGACGGGCAATAACGATCGCCTGTTAATTCGTGCGGATTTACCCCTAAAAGCTAACGGCAGTGTTAACCAGGATGGTGTCTATGAACTACGCATCGAAAATGCTAAGTTAGCCGAGTCTTTTCGTGGTCCGCGCTTCGGTCGCTCTAGTCCTATCTATCAATTGCGGGTACGTCAGGAAAGTGCCAATAGGGTGCTGATTTTGGTACAGACCGCAGCAGGATTTCAATTAGGTCAACTGAATCAATCGGACGGTCAAACCCTAGCCCTAGAATTGCTTTCCTCCCGCAATTCTAGCCCCGTTTCCCAAGTTCCTGACTTCACCACTATCCCTGTTCCCTTACCCCCCAATACGGGCCAATTTAACCCACCGCCGCGGCCCTCTAACCCCACTCCTAATCCCCCCCAACAACGCAATGGCCGGTTTTTGGTGGTGATCGATCCGGGCCATGGTGGTAAGGATCCGGGGGCGATCGGAATTGGTGGCCTTCAGGAAAAAAACGTAATTCTGCCCATTTCCCTAGAAGTTACCCGCATCCTGCAACAACAGGGCATCGATGTGCGTCTAACTAGAGATAGCGATTTCTTTGTTACCCTGCAAGGGCGCACGGATCTGGCTAACCAGATCGATGCCGATCTATTTGTCAGTATCCACGCTAACTCTATGGGGAAAGCACGACCGGATGTCAATGGCCTAGAGGTGTATTACTTCGGTGATCGCCGTTTATCGGATACCATCCATCGCAATATTGTCCGCACTGTCGATATGCGCGATCGGGGGGTGCGTCGGGCCCGTTTCTATGTGCTGAGAACCTCGAAAATGCCCTCTACCCTCGTGGAAGTGGGTTTTGTCACTGGCGCTGAGGATGCTTCTAAATTAGCCAATGTCAACTTTCAACGACAAATGGCAGCAGCGATCGCAAGGGGGATTATTGAATATATTCAGCGAAATCTCCGTTAATGATTAAATGATTGGAGCATTCGTTTACCAATCAAAAAATCCGTGTTTTAATATCATCAAATAAAGCTACTTTAGATCAGCGTTTTCCTCGATATTATCTATGAGAGAATCACAACTTAGTCCCATTGGTGTGTTTGATAGTGGTGTGGGTGGACTGACCGTTTTAAGGGAGTTGTATCGACAACTGCCCCAAGAATCGATTCTCTATTTCGCTGATACCGCTAGACTTCCCTACGGAACCCGTTCTAAAGGGGAAATTATCGAATTTGTCCGGGAAATTCTCACTTGGATGAGCGAGCGCCAGGTGAAAATGGTGATTATGGCCTGTAATACCAGTTCCGCCTTGGCTTTAGAAGAAGTACAGGCCGAATTTAAAGATTTACCAATTTTGGGGGTAATTTTACCCGGGGCAAAAACTGCCGTTAAACAAGGAAAGCGCATTGGGGTGATTTCTACCCCCGCTACGGCTAAAAGTAATGCCTATAAACAGGCCATTCAAGAAATCGATCCTACTGCCCAAGTTTGGCAAATTCCCTGTCCTGAGTTTGTACCTTTGATCGAGGCTAACCGCATTTTTGACCCCTACACCACCCAAGTGGCTAGAGAATATCTTCAGCCTTTACTGGCAGAAAATATTGATACTCTGGTCTATGGTTGTACCCATTATCGCCATCTTTCCCCGGTTTTACGTCGTCTTTTGCCTAGTTCCGTGCGCTTGGTAGATCCCGCCGCTGCCGTTGTCCGATCGGCGGCAAAAGAACTAGAATTATTAGGTCTAAAAAATCCCGAAACACCCCTACCTACCAACTTCGCAGTTAGCGGCGATCCTAACACTTTTGCTCGTTTATCTCGTCAATGGCTCGGTTTTTCTCCCGGGGTAGAAAAGGTTTATTTGCCAGTCCCCGTTTTATAGCCGTCGGCCTTTTTCAGTGATCAGTAATCAGTGTGCAGTAATCAGTGGAAACTGCTATTGACAGCCTTTCTCGTCAAGGTGAAGCACAGACACTAATACTTCTGAGAAACGCTGTAATACTGCTCACTTAAAACTCAAATCTGAGCAACTGATAACTGATAACTGATCACTGATCACTGATTAGGAGTTGATTTTCGCTTTTTTGGCGATCGCTAGTAAGAGATAGATCACCAGTAGATACACCATTGGTAACACTAAGGTCATGGTAGGCATTGTTTAATTAGGGAGGAGAGAAGATAGTTAAAATTAGGTAGGCTCGATCTTTCGCCATTGATCATTGAATGACTAGGGACGGGAAAACTAGCTAAATCTGCAAACAGATCGAGCTTATCCGTCAGTCACTCTGCCAAAGGACTGCGATCGAGTTGGACAGGTAATCGTCTTCAACTCCATTCTTCCCACTAGAAACTGACGAGAAAAAATTCCTCATCTTAACAATTCCTAGGTGAGAACTGGGGGTTAATTTCTGGCAACTGCCACTATCAACTTAACATAAGTTGTCAAGGACTGGGAAAAAATTTTTTTAGGCTCGATCGAAAGGAGAATAATCAAGATTTGGCGACGAAGAAGATTGTCGTCGTAATCAATCATGATTTGAGAATAATTTGAGCATCGAAGCTAGGATATTTGTCAGAATCTCAAGCATAAAAACGCAATTTTTAAATTTCTTTGAGTTAAATATTAGATAGGACTAAATCTGTTTTTAATAGCGTGATTAACTCCCGATCAAACTTTAAAAACCCACTCCCTGCTCCCCTCTCCCCTATCTCTTTTAAACAGGATTTAGTATATTGGGTAACAGCCGTCAATCTAACATATAAGATTAGCTTACTGCTACCCAGTGCCCTCGGCATGGCACTAATAATTTTTGATCATTAATTCCCTACCAGATGCCGCCGCTCCTTGTTTATAATTATTCATGCCATACTGAAGATTCCACTCGATAATATGGGCAAAATTAAAGAGTTTTCGTATCTCTGGACAATCATCATAGGTAATTAACCATTTAGCCTGACATTGACGCATATTATCGGCAAAACGTTGATGATCGAAGCTGGTATGTAAATTACCTCTTACACCGTACAAACGGGATTTTGTGGCACTATAGTAGGGGGGATCGAGAAAGATAAAAACTTCTTTTCCCTCAGCAAATAATAATTCTTCGTAGTCTTGGTTAGTAATTTTTACTGATGCTAATAAGGGCGCAATTTGAGTTAATCTGGCCATTGATGAATCAGTAAATCTACTGGTAAAAGCCGCTTGGGAATAACCCCCCGAATCCACTGTTCCCGAAAAAGTAATCCGATTTAAGATAAAAAAACGCACCGCTTTCTCAAAGTCGGTTAACTTTAAATCTTCCCTTGTCAAATCTTGAAATAATTCTCGTCCGCTATCATATTTCTGTTTAATTTCTGTTATTTTTGCTACCAATAAATCAATATTTTCTTGAGCGCATTGCCAGAAACAATATAAATCATAATTTAAGTCATTAATCCAATAGGTTTTTATTTGTTGTCCAAAGAGTTGCTTAACAGCAAAAAACACAGAACCACCACCAAAAAAAGGTTCTCGATATTCCCTAATATTCACAGGAATTTGCGGCAGAATTTGCTTAATTGCCCGGGATTTCCCCCCCGGATAACGCAAGGGACTTTTAATTTTTGACATTTTATACTAAATCCGTTTGTTATTGAATTTCGTCTAACGACCAAGTTAGTCCTCGTGATTCTCCCCCGACTTTTACTTACTTTGTCTAGCTTGACCAACTTTTAGCCATGCAAAGATTTGTTGTGGAGTCAGTGTCAACTGAACCCCTGCAATTACCTTAAGTTGGTGATCCCCTCTGCAAACTTCCGGCTCTTGTTGGGGAGTAAACATTAAAACAGAATAATCATCTGGATCAAGCATCCATCCTAATTTACTGCCATGTTTTAAACAATGTAAAATGTTGTCAATTACACGGTTTACCTTTTGATCTGGTGAAAGAATTTCGATAGTCCAATCAGGTGCTTCCCTAAAGTCGTCCTCCGGTTCACCTGCTTGATTGAGGTTAATTCGATTCCATGCAATTACCGCCACATCAGGAACGATCGAACGCCCGCCGAAGGTACATCGCAACTCAGGTAAGGCTGTATAATCAGCAGTGTGGCTGTCAACCTCAGCTAAAAGACGTTTTTGCAGGATAGAGTGTCGAGTCTTAGGCATGGGTTTCTGAATTGCGACTCCATGCAAGTATTCCCATGCTGGAGAATCCTCCAAATATGGCAATTTGAGGAAATCTTCAAGGGTGAGACTCTCAGTCAAGGAAGTCGTCATCGGTTCAAGCAAAGGTTTTTTTTGTGACTTCATTATAAATGAAGTTTATCTGGGTTGCTTACCGACGATTCAGGCATATTTAAGGAAAATTTGCCCTCTCAATATGGCACTCCCCCTAGTGGGCTCCTGACTTTTCAAACGTCCTCTAATTCATATTTCGGGCGACCAGACATATTTACTTCAAATCCTAGCCTATAGGCATGATCCATCCACAACAACTCTAGCTCATAAGCTACTTCATTAAATCGCTCGGCATTTTCAATAGATAAACTGTAAGTTATTGTTTTTTTGCTTTCTGGAAGTGGCAAGAGTTGTTGAGGGAAGTCTTCTGGTACCTCATGTGTTACTGATGCTTTTTGAGGCTTTGCGTGTACAAGCATATTCCTAAATCTCTTCATAGAACTTATTGTTTGCCATGGCTCAACAGAAAAATCCGCCTTAATGTTTAGAAACTCCGAAATCATTACAACCTTGCCTATAAATGAGGTTGACTCAAAATGATCCCAGTGTGGAAACAGATGACTACCATAGATGTTGCACAGGGATTCTACACGAAAAACAGAAAACGCCATTGATGGAATAATCCATCTAAATTGGTACACAGCCTCCTCCTCTTTTGCTTGACTCAGTTGATTAAGCGCTATTGAATTAAGGCATACATGATCATCAATAATATATCTTGTTACCTTTATTTTTTTTCTTTTTTTATTTTCTTCTTTCATGATATGCAAAACCTGTTAAATTGTACCGATATTTTCCGTCTGGTCAACCCCTGTAGAACAAAACGCAGAAACCTTCGGGATAATCACCCTATAGAGGGTGACGGGCAGAAAAATTCACCAATAACAGACCAAAAATAATCTTGGAACTTGTCAAAGTCTAGCAGAAAGTCGGGTGCATTGATATGTCAGATAGTCGGCAGCCGGTCATAGGCTTCTGGCTCAACATCGGGAACTTTTGTTAAGATTGTCTGATACTTTTCTCGACTTCCCTTTTTGGCCTTTTCTATTAGGTAATTTTCTGTCATCAACGCTGAAAGTTTCTCAGCGATCGCAGTAGAGATAAATTGATCGATCGAAATTCCATCACGAGCCGCTAGATCATCTAAACTTTTCTGTAATGAGTCGGGAATTTGAACTTGGATGGTACTCATGGTAACTTACCTATTAATCGTAGGAAACCTGAAGGCTCAAGCAGACATAAACCAAATTGCTCAACACCAGCAAAGTCACGGGTGTTATATGTGATTATACTCTGACATCCTGCTTTAACTGCAAGCTCCAATACCATATCGTCTTTGGGATCACGCAGAAATGGTCGCCACAGGAAGAAAATTTCATGAGGTATCCCCACCGAGCAATAGAAATCAATTAAGTCATCTACTTCTTCTCGACTTAAATAGAGATTGGGCAACTCCCGCAATAGGACATCTGTATATTCCAAGACGAGAGGAACAGATAAGTGCATATCAAATTTTCCTGTACCTATAAGGCTAAGAAGTTGAAACGCACTTCCACGCCTAGATCTTAATCCAGCAATAATGACATTGGTATCAATAACAATCTGAGGTAACGACATTCGCAACTGGGCAACGATGATTATTGGTACAGTTACATCTTAACTTTATCATCACAGAACAAAAATAGCGTGGGTTTCATTTTTGAATTGGCGCTCTTACAAAAACCTAGCCACCTTTACTCGATCGATAAATTACGATCAGACTAATTATATTAACGATCTACTTAACTGTTGGTTTGCGGAATTTGGAAGGAGAAGGAAAATATTCTACCCGTTCATTTTTCAGAGCTTGTGCCATGAAATCGCGCCAAATGGGAGCGGCAAAACCACCACCGGTGATACCTTTACCTAAAGTGCGATTTTGGTCATCTCCAATCCACACTGCGGTGGCTAATTGGGGAACATAACCGACAAACCAGACATTTTTCTCGTTATCGGTAGTACCGGTTTTTCCCGCTGCTGGACGACCGATTTGGGCCGAAGTGGCTGTTCCCCCCTGAATAACTCCCTGTAGGACAGAATTGAGAGAAGCGGTGGCCCAGGGGTCTAAAACTAGCTTCGGTTTGGGTGTATTATCGAGCATGACGTTACCCCGGCTATCAGTAACACGCATGATAAAGGTAGGCTCAGAATGCCAGCCATTACTGGCAAAAGTAGCGTAGGCCCCCGCCATTTCCAGAGGAGTCACATCTACCGAACCTAAAGGTAAAGAGGTGACGGCAATTAAAGGACTCTCGAAACCCAGCAGACGACAGACTTCAATAACTTTGTTTATCCCGACGCGACGACCGAGAACAACCGCGGGAATATTCAGAGACTGCATCAGAGCGCTACGCAGGGAAACCGGACCAGAAAAGCCGCCTCCGTAGTTTTTTGGGCTATAGAAGCCGCCAGCCTCGCGAAAACGGACGGGAGCATCATTAACCACCGTTTCGGGGGTAAAACGACCACTAGCGAAGGCAGTATAATAAACGAAAGGTTTAAAAGCTGACCCCGGTTGACGACGGGATTGAATGGCCCGGTTTAATTGACTTTTATTGTAATCAACGCCACCGACGAGCGCCTTGACGAAATGGGTGCGGGGATCCACCGCAACTAGAGAAATTTGTAGGTCTTTGGTGCGAATACCGCGACCACGCAAGCTATTATAGGCCCGTTGAATGGTGGACTCGGCCATGTTTTGGAAGTCGAGATCGATCGTGGTTTGAATCCGCATTCCCCCTTTAGTTAGGGTTTCCTTGCCAAATTTTTGCCGCAATTCTGCCACCACTGCATCGGTAACGTAGGGTAATTTACTTTCTTGCCAAGCGGTGGGTTTACCCAGTTTCAGAGGTTCCTTGAAAGCGGCCTCTTCCTGTGCGGGGGTAATCCAACCTAAGCTACGCATCCGACTGAGAACCAGTGCCTGTCTTTCCTTGGCGGTTTTATAATTATTAAAAGGACTATAAACTTCCGGCGCTTGGATTAATCCGGCCATCATCGCCGATTCTGCTAAATTTAACTGGGCAGCGGGTTTATTAAAATAACTTTTAGCGGCGGTTTGAACTCCATAATTATTATGACCCCAATAGATATTATTGAGGTACATTTCCAGAATGTCATTTTTGCTAAAAACCTGTTCTACTCGTACTGCCAGGACTGCTTCAGCTAATTTACGGCTAACGGTGCGCTGATGGGAAAGAAAGATATTTTTGACTAACTGCATGGTGATAGTAGATGCACCTTCCACCACACCGCCACTTTTCCAGTTAGCGACTACTGCCCGACCGATACTATTAGGATTAATACCACGATGGTGATAAAAATGGCTATCTTCGATCGCCATCACGGCGCGTTTCAGATTGGGAGAAATTTGAGCGAGTTCCACCACTTCCCGATTCGCTTCTCCGTGTAAGCTGGTCAGGGGTCTGCCTTTAACATCGTAGATATAACTGGTTTCCGTGGGGACATAGCCCTGTAAAATCCTCACATCGGGTAGATTGCGGTAACTAATCGCTAATCCTACCACAGCCCCCGTCACCACGGCCGTGGATACCATCAACAGGCCGAGAGCGGTTCCCCCTGCGACTCTAGAGACTCCTTGGAAAAAGCTATCCGAGTCACTACTGGGTTTCTGCTCTTTATCTTGATTGCCGAGGGTACTGGTGGACACGATGGTTACAATTTCCTTTTTCCAAGAGGGGACTGATCGATTAAACTGGCTTGAAAGTCTATTCTAAAGGTTTTGTTAAAAAATCGAATACTAGCTTACAGCAATTATGGCCGATCTGGCTCTAATTCGATCGGTCATGGCAGCGCGATTAGAGGCAGTATAGTTAGATATCAGGGACAAAATAGGGTATCGCGGGTATTTCTGCCAGTTATGGGGTTAGTTCCTGTGGCTATCTCACAAAGATATTTTTCCACATCGGAGCGAATAATTGCATCGGTAAAATCGGCCCCGTCGATAATTGCACCTTTGATTAAAATGTTAGTGGCGAAAGCTCCTTCGAGAACGGCATTGGTAAAGTTGGCTCTGGTTAAACGGGCCGATTCTAAATCCACGTTTCTCATATTGGCATCGCTAAAGTCGGCCCCCTCCAAGTTGGCCGAAAAAAAGCGTACTCCCTCTAGATTGGCATGACTGAAGTTACTACCGCGCAGATTAGAGTGATCAAAGGTGGAATCGCGCAAATCCTGCCCGGCAAAGTCGTTATCGGTCAAATTGCGGTTATTGTAACTTAGCGCTTCGGCCGGAGCCAAGCAGAATAATAATACTAATATACTAACAAAAAAGGTTAGTAGAGTTTTGCGAGAAAATTGCGCCATATTGCCCCCTGATCGATCAACCTTTTCTATAATAAGCTGTACTGCCTTAAAACTGCATACTAGAAATTTTAGTACAAATGCTCAAGCTGCCGCTCCCATGATCCCATCTCCTCAAGGGGCGTAAATATTGGCGTAATCTTGACTTAGATTAAATTTTTTGTCAAAAAAATATCTATTTGTTATCTGATAGATGCTAAGTTTTTTGAAGGATAAAATTGATAATTTTCCCCTGATTAATTTAATAATGAAGCTCAAACCTAAAACTACGGGACAGCATTTTTTAGCGATCAAAGCTCCTAGATTAGAAAGAATCAAGGGAAATTGATTAATTGATACCATTACGCTGACTCTCTGTGCTGTTATTGGTGGGGCAGAAACTTGGGAAGACTACCTGATCATTAAGATAACTACTATAACTCGGTTTGTTAACGAAGCCAATAAACTATAGCGATAATAATACTCAGAATTACCACAGTCTGGCGCAGATAACTAGGAGAGATAATTCTAGCTAGTTTTCCCCCCAATAAACCCCCAATTAAAGAGCCAATTGCTACCACTATCGCCGCGGACCAATATACCTGATTAGAAAAGAGAAAAAACCAAGATGCGGCCACATTAACTACCAAAGAAAGCAACTGTTTTAAAGCATTTAATCTCGTGAGATTATCCTTGAGAAATAAGCCCAAAATTGCTAACTCAATCACACCTAAACCCGCCCCAAAATAACCACCATAAATTGAAGCGAGAGCGATGGGTAAAACCGCCAAAATTTCTGGGATATGACCATTTTCGTCCCCCTTTCGCCGCTGTAACCAAGAGCGTAAAGTATCTTGAAAAGCCAATAAAGCCGCCGCTAAAAGAATCAGAAAAGGAATGAGGCGATCAAATACTTTATCGCTGCTATTTAACAGCAAAATACCACCGATAATGCCGCCAATAACTGCCGATGGTAGCAATAACCTAATCCGTTTTTGTTGCCCGTGCAGGTCTTTTTTTTGGGCGAGGGTTGCCCCCAGATAACCGGGGCATAAAGCGACGGTATTAGTCACATTTGCCATCACTGGTGGGATACCCACCGCCATCAGCGTCGGAAAAGTAATCAGACTACCGCCACCGGCAAGAGCATTAATTAAGCCAGCAGCCACCGCAGCGAGTGCCAAGAAGCCATACTGAATAGGCGTGAGCATTTAGGCGTTAGGAATAGTAATTAGGGCTAAATCAATTTTTTCCTCGTCAATTTGCTTAATTTCGGCTCTAATTCCTGGGCCAAAGTATCTTTCAATTTTTTCCTGTTTTGCCAGCCACTTTTCTAGGGGTAAAAGGGGCGATTCAAATTCTAGGGTGAGACAATAGGCGGAATCAACAGCAGTTTCACGAATTGCCACTAAAGTCGGTCTTTCCTCGTCGGTGGGGCTTAATCCCAGCTTTTCTAGGGCTTCATCCAGATGCACTTCCTGTCCGTAGCGATAGCGGGTGACATCGTTGCGAAGTTTGGTTTGGGTGACAGTAGCCTGTTGTTGGCGCAATTGCAAGATTTCGGGGCTAGTGGGTTGACTGAAGGGTATCGGTTTGATTTCTGAAGCTTTTAGGGCTAAACCTCCCAATAATAACGGTAATCCGTAGAAAAACCCCGCTAAATTGACCGTGGCGTTACCTTGGGCGTAACCGATAATCCCGATAACCGTTAAAATACTGCCTAAAATTAAGCCAAAGTATGATAGTCTAATTTTTCTGAGCATGAAATAATTTTTTTCTTGAGTACGCTAATCCTTTAGAGATTATACAACTCAAGAGAATCTTTTTTGCAGATGGGCGGTGAGGAGATTTTTCAGTTATCAGTAAACAGTCATCAGTCATCAGTGAAAAGAAAGCGGCGAATGCCACTTAATAAGTAAGTAATCTCAATTAATTGTTAGATAGTGGGACAGGCTTCTGGTTTTTTGTATTTTATCTTTAATTGTAACCAGCTACTTAGTTGATGATAGGTGGTGCGTTACGACGGATTGTTAGCTTCAAGTCAAAACAGGAATTTTTGCCGTCTAACGCACCCTACGTTTTACTGATAAGCTGCCTATTGCAAGAGTGCAAGAGTGCAAGAGTGCCTATTGCCGACCTGCGCGCAATTTTTCAATTAATTGAGATAATTTCTGGTCAGAAGCGGCAGTAATAAAGTCTAATTTAAACTTTTGTCCCTGACTGAGATATTCTGCATAACTAGACAGAAGAAAAGGACGAAACTTGTCATTATCAGCCATATAAACTTCAAAAAAAGCCACCAATAAAGCCCCCGCATAATCCTCGATTAAATTTTGATCGGGTAAAGTGATATTGACCACAGACTCCAGGGTTTTTTGCATTCCTGCATCCAATTCCGTAAAATTTACATGAGCTTGTCCCTCCACCATGACCAGATATTTATCCGGAGTTTTTAACCAAGTAAAAGGAATGGCCTGTTCAAAAATCGGATTAGCTGCCGGGTCATAACTTCCGGAACCCAAGAGGACAGGAATCGAGATTTTGCTTAAACCTTTTTCCCCAAAAATACTGCGGTTAACGGGATTAGCTGCAAAGACGGCCGTGACTCGTTCATCGCGAAAATTATAGACCTGTCTAGGCAATTCTAGGGCGCGACATTCCAGTAAAATAGCGATATTAATCCCGGAGTAAGGACGATTACAATCTTGGGCGAGATTATCAAAATCAATTTGTGCGCCGGCAACAGCTAGAGATGTATAACCCCCGAAGGAATGACCCGCTACTCCCACATTAGTTAGGTCAAGTTTACCTTGAAATTGACTAGCATTACGTCTGGCTAATTCATCGATGACAAAGCTAATATCTTTGGGTCGATTAATAAACTCATCTCGATCAAAAATATTGCGATAATACCCCCCTAACATTCCTTGTAGGTATTTGATATCACTGCCGGGGTGTTGCGGTGCTGCTACTAAAAATCCGTAGGAAGCTAGATGTTCAATTACTTGGGCATAATCTTCCGGTCGCGAGGCTAATCCGTGGGAAAAAATAATTACAGGTGTTTTACCGTCTCGGAAAGTTTCCGGGATATAAACATTCACATATAAACTGCGATTGCGACTGCTATCGGTTAGGTTCCAAACTTCTTTTTTTACCTGAAAGCTACCGCGCTGACGCAAATCGGGTAAACTGGCATAATTAATCGCTGGTTTAACGGCAGCGGCTTCCTCGGCTGTCCAGAGGCGCATATCTTTGATAAATACTTCCGCCACATAAACTGCATAATCGATGGTTTTAGCTAATCCGAGGATTTCTTCCCCCTGTAACTGTATATTATTGGGGAATTTTTTCAGCACATTTAAAAGGGTTAATCCCCCCGGATCAAAAGCGGCACTAACAATCGCACCCCGCAGGGCATATTTTCCATTAACTCCCCCTTGAATGGTGATGCTTTTGCCCAAACGAGAGAGCATATCAGCACCCATCACACTATTAAAAAAACGAGATAGTAAAACAGGATCGATGTCAATCTTTGTTAATAAAGCCTCACGAAATTTCTCTCTTTCTTCGGGAGTTGCTCTGGCCAGAAAATTTTTTAAATTAGCATCGATTTTTCCTTCTTTAGCAAAGGTTTCTAGGGATGCTACCGATACAGAAAAGACGAGGGGAGTATAGACAAATTCAATTTCTTCGGCGGCTTTTAGGGGTAAAGCGGTCATACTGGCGGCGAAAAGACCTAGCAGAAAAGCTCGCAGCCGACGGGTTGGATTATTTCTAGGAAAACGACCTGGTAAACTATGGCTAATCATGCGGTTTTTGGCTAGGGTAAATGACAATAAGTGAACTACTCTCAAGGTCGTTGAGAGCTTCCTATTTCACAGGGGATTGCCTCAAGACAGACTTACGCCCAGCTTTTGGTCTGACATCCCCTCTATAGGCAGTATCGCTAGTTCCTAACGACAATATCCGTAAGCTTTCATCTCGAATATTTATTGCCGCATTTATGTCCCGGTCATAAGTTGTCTGACAATGTTCACAAGTCCATATTCTCATATCAAGGGATAAACTACCCACTTGATTTAGACAGACATGACAAGTCTTAGAACTAGGGAAAAACCTATCAACTTCGATATAGGTTTTTCCTTGCCATTCTGCCTTGTATTTAAGCATTGTACAAAACATTCCCCAACTACAATCACTAATAGCCTTAGCTAAATTATGATTGCGTACCATGGCTTTAACATTGAGGTTTTCTACAGCAATAACTTGGTTTTCGTTAACTATCTTACGGGATAGCTTGTGGAGAAAATCCTCACGACATCTTGAGATTTTAGAGTGAACTTTAGCTACTTTACGTCTAGCTTTTTGACGGTTGTTACTTCCCTCCTTTTTATGCGATAGCTTTTGTTGTTTCCGTTTTAGGTTACGTTGATGTTTAGCAAAATGTTTAGGGTTATCATATTTACTACCATTGCTGGTAATAGCAAAATGATTAAGTCCTAAATCAATTCCTATCGCTTTTCCATCTATCCCCCCGTCTTCGTCACCACCCTGATTAAGGGTAGATCCCCCCGCCTTCGGCACCCCCCTTATCAAGGGGGGCAGCGGAGATTGTCCATCATCAACGTCTCGGCTCCGCTCGACGTTAACCCTGAGCGAAGCCGAAGGGTCAACTAAAATAGAAGCGTAGTATTTACCGTCTGGGTTTTTTGAGATAGTAACGGTTTTAATTGTTCCTGCAAATTCCCGATGACGAACACAATAAACTAAGCCAACTTTACCAGGTAATTTGAGGTAGTCACCTTCAAATTTGACCTTAGCTGGATAGCTAATTGATTGTTTACCATGTTTAGATTTGAATCTTGGTAATCTAGCTCGTTTCTCAAAAAAGTTTTGATAAGCTTGCGATAAGTTCAAAGCAACAACCTGTAAGCACTGGGAATAAGCATCTGTCAACCACTCATATTCTTTTTTGAGACTGGGCAATAGTCCCTGAATATAGTTTCGTGTCAGTCCTTTTCCCGTGGTTTTATAGGTTTCTTGGCATAAATTCAGGGAATAATTCCAAAACCAACGACAACAGCCAAAGCTTTTAGCTAAGGCTATTTCTTGCTCGGTATTAGGCTTAAGTCTGAATTTGTACGCTTTGTGCATAAGAATTATCAAGAAACTATAACTATGATAACATAGTTTTGAGGAATTGTATATATACAAAGTCAGCATTCATGAGTGGCTGTGGGGCGAATTACTTCGGCCCTTTAAAAGCCCCGTCCCATCGCACTAAGCGCGAGGGACGAATGCTGACACTAAGTTAAAAGTGAAAAGTGGCGGCGAGAAAGGGTCCGTTAAAGTTTTCCGTAAAACCGAATGCGTTATCGCCACTACCGTTTTTATACTCGATCCCGTAGAAACGATAGGCGAATTGCAGGGAAATTTGGCGATTCACCCACCAATCGACTCCGAAGAGGAGGTTCCAGCTTAGATCTGGATCGCCGGCCAGCCCGAAACCGGAAGCGTCTCCCCGAATCCATAAAGTGATCGGATCGGACACCTGTACCCCAAATTTCCCGCCGAGGAGCGGTTCAAACCAAGTTCTCCCCTGACTGAAGGTTTGTTGGAAGGTTTGACTGAAGTTGACGAGGGGACTGGATAGCTGTACGGTAAGCGTTTCCTCGATATCGATACTGATACTATTGAGACGAAGGCCCGCATAGGGCTGGAACCAAATTAAGGGAAAAGAGCGATTAGAGGGTTTTTCGGGCAGTTCGTGGCTGATCGGAGCACCGATGTGGTAACTGACGGCGAAATCGTAGATGCCCTGATCGAATTGTAGGTTTGTTTCCGAATCCGCCTCGAGTTGCTGTAATTGGCGATTGTCGGCGAATTCTTGTACCTGTTGCATTGTTTGTTCTAGTTGTTCGAGCGATTCTCGGGCGTTCTGAATTTCTTGTTCGAGTCGTTGCAGGGGTTCGCTATCTTTTAACTCCCGTAACTCTTGGAGTTTCGCTTGCAGTTGTTGCAGGGGTTCGCTATCTTTTAACTGCTGTAGCTCCTGAACTTTTGCTTGCAATTGTTGGAGGATTTCGCTATCTTTAGTCTGCCGCAACTCCTCAATCTTCCCTTGTAGTTGTTGTAGGGGTTCCCTATCTTTTAGCTCCCGTAACTCTTGAATCTTCGCTTGCAGTTGTTGCAGGGGTTCGCTATCTTTTAACCCCCGCAATTCTTGAATTTTTTCCTGCCCTCTAGCCAGAGCTTCCTGTATTTGTGAGAGCTTTTCTTGAAAATCCTTCAAATTTCCTAGCCGATCGCTAAAGGCAGGATCGCGGGGTAATTCTGCTATTTTCTTCTCCAGATCCCGGAGATCTCGAATATCGATATTATCGCGAATCTCACCTATATCCACCTCGGGGAGAGTCGGAATTTTTACGACCATTTCTTGTAAAGTATTCTGGCGTTCGGCCAATTGTCCTTGAAGGCTGTCAAGAGCCTGTTTAAATTCGTTTAGGCGCTCGGCTTTTCGCTCGACCTCTTGCCGCACCTCCTGTCGAATTTCTGCGAGGGTCGTCTTTAGTTCCTGCGCCTGCTCGATTTTCGGAACGATCTCTTGCTGGAAACGTTGCCGAGCGTTATCGATCGCCGTTTCCAGTTCCTGTAATTGTTCCTCCCGAAGGGCGACTTCTTGCCGTATCTGATCGCGCAATTCTTGGGCTGCCGCTGGTAATTGGCTTAATTGTTCGGTTTTTAGGGCTATATCCTGTCGTAAGGCTCGAATTTTGTCTCCTGCCTCTTGAAAGCTCCCCTCTTCTTTTAATCCTTGTATCCGAGCGACCGACTGGGAGATGCCTTCGAGTCCATTGATCGCTTTTTGAATTCTCTGGTTGGCATCCTGACTCAGCAACCAATTCAAGGAGTTGATAAAATTCGGCTCTCGAACCCTTGTCTTCTGGAGGTTGATCACGTTTCTCAAGCTGGCGTAATAACCGTCGAAAATCAAACCGAAACGACCGTTCCAGGCTTCCACGCGCGCGCTACCCGTCACCCGGAGCGATTGTAATACTTCCCCGAGATCGAGATGATAGTTGACGGTACGTCCCCGGGCCGTTGCGGTTCCGTAGGTATTGATCGGAATGGTCGCGTAGGGCTGAAATTTAATCTGCCAACCTCGATCCTCTTGGCCTTGGGGAGCGGGATTTTCCGGTGCGTTCGGGGTCGCAGCCGGGGTGGGTTCTGTGGGGGGAGAGGCTGGCAAAACGGGCGCTCCTACTCCCGCCAGATCCTTGGCACAGGCACTGTCGGGTAATTCCTCGGTTCGGGTTTCCCCCTCGAATACCAAGGGGGCGACCCTATTGGTCAAGGGGGTAAAACCCTCACAGAAGGAAGGGGCAACGGTCACGGGAGCGATCGCTTTCCCGTCATCTATCGCTTCGGCGAGAACACTGGGGACAGGAAACGATAAACCGAGCAAAGTCCAGATCAGCAGGCGGCATGGCGAGAATCCCATAATTTTTCACTCCTCACTATTAAAAAAACGCTCTAGCGGTAGCAGCCGACAACAGTTACCGTGTAGGTCTTGCCGAAATGGTTGACACCACCGATAAAAAGATTGACTTGATAGGGTTCATCGTTGGGTTCCGGTGTGGCGGTAATAGTCAGGGGTTTACCTGGGTCGATCCGTACATCTTGTTGGTTAAAAAACTGTCCCGTGGTTTGATCGCTGTACTTGAGGTACATCTGGATATCGAAGGAACCACCCTCAGCCGAGGAAATAGTGGCCAGGAATTTTTGCCAGATGCGATCGCTCGGAACCGCCCAATCGGTATTCCAGTTATTGCGAGTGATATCGACACCGAACACGCTGGGAACGGTCGGTTGAGAAACGGTCTTGGTTACTTGGTTTCCTTGACCACCGATCAAAGGTATCGGGACGCAGGTTTCTGAGGCACTAAGGGGCAAATTTAAGGCAAGGGCAAGCGATAAAGTACCGAGCCAAGTAGGACGAAAAAGCATCAGCAAAACCTCGATAAATTAATCTGGGAGATTTTGATTCTAGATTATTGAGTATCTCTGAATATACTATCTAGGGTAGATAGTATATTAAAGTTGTTTTTATGTCAAGACATTAACTATTAATAAAAAACAATAAATATATGGATTTAATAAGTAGAATTGATTATCTTAAGATGAAAATAATCAGCTAGGGTTTTTGACCAGAATAAATTGCTAATTAGGGCTGGCTGAATAAATCTAAAAACCTTGTTGGATAAGGCTTTTAGACTTTTTTCCCCTCAAAAAGTGCCGACCATTGGAGTGATTGGGGGTAAAATTCAGGGAAAAATTCCCTGAATTTTAGGTAATTGACCACCTGAAAATGGGTAAAACCCCACACCCCACACCCCACCTGCCCCCCCGATGTCGGGGGGGTTGGGGGGGGTCACACCCTGCCCCTAGGAAAAGCTTTTTCAGCAAACCCTAATTATTACGAATATGAATATCTTGTTGCGGAAAGGGAATCTCGATATCCTGTTGAGTAAACCTATCAAGAATAACACAATTAACATCACTAATTACTCGCTTTTTCCTGTTAACATCATCCAACCAGAACTTTAATTCAAAGTTTAAACTAGAATCACCAAAATTAATAAAAAAGGCTACTGGTTGCGGGTTTTTAAGTATGTTAGGATGATGATTAGCAATGTCTAGCAATAAATTCATCACCTGTTGTGCGTTAGAATTATAACCAACTCCGATAACAATTGAACAATAAATCAAGTTATCACTACCCGTATAGGTGGTGACATCCTCAGTAAAAAACTTTTGATTGGGGATAATTTTTTCAGAATTATCCGTAAGGATTTGCACTGTTGTCGCTCGAATACCTAGCTTTTTTACCTGAGAAGTTTGCCCTTCAATATTAATGATATCACCGGGTTTGAGAACTTTTTCAAATAATAGTAAAATACCGCTAATAAAATTACTTACTACTTGCTGCAGACCGAAACCAATACCCACCGATAAACCGCCAGTAATTGCCGCTATTGCCGTTGCATTAACT
Source organism: Microcystis wesenbergii FACHB-1317 (assembly GCF_014696875.1). Lineage (GTDB taxonomy): Bacteria > Cyanobacteriota > Cyanobacteriia > Cyanobacteriales > Microcystaceae > Microcystis > Microcystis wesenbergii_A. The sequence continues at coordinate 111,245 of NZ_JACJQV010000089.1, forward strand.
CCCACATAACCCAAGATGATAATAAAACCTAAGACAATGAAAAAATAACGTCCTAACAGTAAAGTTGCTTCAATTTCACCGCGACTAGCTTGCTGATTTAAATTAGCAATACTCAGAATTATAGTCTCTATAAGATCAACAACAATTACCAGAAAATAGGGAGCTATTATCAAAACAAATATGCTTCCCAATGTGATCGGACTATTGAATAAATTGAAAGGAGATACTTGGGCGATTTCCTGAATATTATTGTAGAAACCAATCATGGTTCTCAGGAGAAATAACACCAATAAAGGTGCTAAAAGCCGGAAATGATAATATTTAATTGTATTGACGGAAAACTTGGCGTATAGTCCAGCTAATAAACCACGATAAACTAAATAAAACCACAGGAGTTTTATAGATAAACTAATCATTCCTCTTGTCCAGTTTTGACTGAAAAAAATTAGATAATTTAAATCAAGTAAAATTATACTAATAACTGGAAAATTAAGAAACTGTATCAGGATAGCAAAATATTGACGGCGGGTTAAATTTTTATCACTATGAATAAAACTGGTGACGTGAGGAAATCTTTTTTCTAAGTAAGACCATAACCATTTTGACAATAACCAAGCAAGAATTAAACAGAAAAAAATAATCATTAATTGATTTTGAACATTTCTGCGTCCTAAAAATAATAATTGGTTAGCAATTATTTCCGAAAGAGATGGGATATTGTTGTTCATATTAATTTATTTTTCTGACTTCCTGATCAAGACCTGATTGAATATAAAGTGTCAGTTGGTGGGCTGCTGTTGAGGAAGATATTTCACCAGCGATCGCTCTTTCATACCACAATTCTCCTTCTTCTAAAATTTTATTCAACTTTTCCCAATCATCGAGAGGAACTGCCACGGCATTGTGAGATTGTTGTAATAATACTGATTCGATCGGTAGTAAATTTCCTTCGATCTGCACCCGTCGATTAGTGGGAATAAAACTTTCTGTTTGGATGATTGCTTGCAATTGTTGTTCGGGATTAGTGAGAAATTTTCCTAAAGCTAATCCCAACCTATTTTCATTATCACTGTTATTGCGATTAAATACCATCACCCGTGTATAGAGAATTGGTGCTGCTTTACCTTGAGTGTCTTGGGGAAGTAAAGCGACTCTGAGATCATCTTGGAGGCTGTTTTTTAAATCGGCAATTTCAATAGAATTACACACATAATAGGTTAAGCGACCTCTAGCAAAGGCCTCATGAAGTAATTCCCGTTGACGATTGAGGATAAAATTAGGCTGTGACGAGGCAAATTTTAGCCATTCTAGCCATTTTGCCCAACCATCCAAGCGAGGTTGCAGCCTACCCTGATCATCCCACAAATAGCTGCCAAAAATTGCCATTCCCCAAAAAGTATCTTCAAAAGAGGACACCATCCCCACAGAATAACCTTTGCGCGCACGTTCCACTAATCCCTCTAAACTGGTGGGAGGTTGCTTCAGCAGCGGATCGGTACTAACTTGTAATTTTTTTTGATTGTAACACAGTACACGAGTACGAGAACCTAAGGGAATGCCATAGATTTTTCCTTGATAGCTAACTTGTTTCAGGGTTGGAGGATTATAAATAGATAAATCTAGATTTTTCCGGTCAATTTCCCCCAGTACTCCTTCAGAGACTAATCTGGGTATATTTCTCGAAAAAATTAGAATAACACTCGCACCCAATCCGCTTTGAGATTGCTTAAAAAAACGTTCGGGTATCTCATCGACAGGAATAGCTTGTTCAAGAATTGTCACCTGCGGATTTAATTTTTCAAACTCTTGCAAACCGAGACCTACTACTTCAGTTAAATTGCCCTCTTCTGGATACCAAACCAAAAGGGTTCCTTGCAGTTGCTCCGATGATTGGTTAGGAAGATCACTAAAACAAGCATAAAGAAAAATTGGCATCAAGATAAAAAGCAATAGGAGCGATATAATTCTCCTTAGTTTTTTACTTCTCCAAGCAGTTGTAACTCTGAGCCTTAGGGATTGCATTGATCGTGATCCTTGAAAAATCTTGCTATATATTCATAGTATAATAAAAATGTACCCAGTAATCTTCAGGATAAAAATAATTAACATGATCCTTTGTCAAGAGCCACCAATCTAGGAACAATTACAGTTAAAAATTTTGCGTTTTAAGCTGCTGACCTATCTAAATTACTTGTTAACACTGTCTAGGAGAAGGGAGAGAGTGAGTTTCCTAGTTTGTTTTCTAACACTCTAATATCCAGTTTAAATGCACTACAGTTTACCAGTAAATACTCAACCTGAAAGCTAATCATTAAATAACTACCTCTTAAAAACCCAAGTGAACCCCATAAAAAAGACAAATTTGTTCGCCATTCCTGACAGCAAATGATTATTACTTGTCCGAAAAAGCCGAAAATAATGCCGCTCAAAAAGCCAAGATAACCACCTAAATTTAACACCACGATCCCCCATCTAGATATTGAAAATGCCAAGACCAATAACTAAGTAGTCGTGCAAAATTAATTTCCTAGTGAAGATAGGCAAGAGGCAAGAGGCAAGAGGTGGTTAGATATGTGTAATTAATTTTGCTTAGGTACTTATAACAAACTTCAACAACGGCTAAATAACTGGGTTCTTCAGAACATATTATGCTAAATTACTTAGTTATTAAGGATAGGGCCAAGTCCATAGGCCAATACTTGATCTAGAGACCCAAGGCTTGCTTCCCCTCCCGACCTTTTCAGGAAAAAACTTAGTCAGAACCACGGTATAGCGCACCTAAATAAAATGTCAACCCCCTCCGTTTGCCGTCGTGCGACACCTCACTTCTAGGGCCTACCCGTTCACGTCTTTACTGATCACCGAGATCCAGCATTAAATGAAGGTAATTCAACTCTATGGCAAATAACAAACTACAACTTCTGTTAACCAGGGTAGGCCCATGGGCTGTTGGCGGCCTGCTCGGCGGTTTGATCGGCTCTCTGGCCGCGGTACTGCTGACTGAGGCAATTAAGCAAACCCTCAGGATTGCCTCTGGCTTGGGCAACTTTTGGCTACTGCTGCTGCCGCTGGTGGGCGTTACCTTAGCAGTGCTAGTCCTGTTTGGACTGGGTAGGGGCCAACCCGTGCAGACCTTAGCTCCCCGGGATGCCACTGCCTCTGGCCGCTGGGGTTCTCTCATGGCCTGGTACTCCTTCCCCCATGACATTGCTCGCGCCGATCTGACCGGTGACGTGGTCAACGCATCTGGGGCCGAAGAGCGCTTCCCCTGGAATCTAGCACCGTTGCGGGCCCTAGCCATCCTCTCCACTGTTGGACTGGGGGCGCCCATGGGAACAGAATCGCCGGCGGCCCATATTGGCGTGGCGACGGGAACCTGGTTAGGTAGCACAAATCCAGCCCTGGGTCAACTGGTGCGGCCGCTGGCCATCGGCGGCGGTGCGGCCAGTGTTTCTGCCCTGATGGGAATCCCTCTGGTGGGCAGCTTCTTTATGTTTGAGTTGAGTCAGCGACGCCAGGTTCCGATCACCCCGGAGCGAGTGGCGGCGATGTTAGCCGGGGGACTGGTGGGATGGGGAGTCAACGCTGCCTTTAAGCTGCAACTGATCCGGCTGGTGGTGCCGCAGCTTTCCCCCACTGACTTTTGGGATGCGGTGGGTGCCACTTTGTTGATCGGATTGGTCGTCGGCACGATTACAGCCCTCACCGGTGAGGCGATCTACTGGGCCAGAGGCTTGCGGGACAGGCCTGGCACTCGTCTCCTCATTGGTGGCCTGGTGATGCTATTCTTGGCGATCGTGATCGGGCAGGTGGCGACCCCCGCAGCGGCTTTTGGGCCGGGGGGAGCTGCTATCGTCTGGGCCGAAAACATTAAAACAACTCCTTACCATCTGTTAGCGGTAGCTCTGCTCCGGGCCGCGGCCACCACCGCTGCCGTTTTAGCCGGGGGCTGTGGCGGCGTGTTTGTCCCTTTTCTGGCCATCGGCGATCTCAGTGGCCGGGTGTTCGCCACCACCTTTGAGATTTCGGGGGATCTGGCCGGTGCGGCGGGGGCAGCGGCCGGTATTGCGGGCGGCTATCGCCTACCTTTGACCGCCGTGGCGATGGTACTGGGGGTGGGGGGTCCGGGGGCAGCCCAGCTAACCTGCCTTGCTACAGTGGTGGTTGCCGCCCTTTCGGGATTGGTGGCCGCACGGGTAGCCAATCAACTCTCTAGTTCCCTGCGGGCAATGATCCGCTAGAAGCCACGGTCAGGGGAATTACTGTGATATCCAGAGGGTGCAAGTTCTTTGCGCCCCTAATTTTGGGATTGTTGTCTAACGCAATCTACCAGATCAGCGATCGCACTCAACTTAATATCAACAGACTTTCTGTTTCACTATCAAAAAATTCAACAATAATTAAAAAATGACCTCTTAAAATTTCGATAATCTTTGCCGTGGGACTATTGCCAATACGAAGATAGATAAATTTGGGTGGATGACCATATATAGCGGTTCTCACATTTGTGAGGCACAGTTAAACCTTTGCTGATTAAGCTTTTCAACATCTATAATGTACCTCTTGCGAACAGAAAACGCTATAAAAGTAATGTGAGTAGATTGAGAAAAATAATTAGGATAAAAAATTGGATCGACGAATCAGGGTTTTGATTTCAGATTTTATCAGCAATTGATGTGCTACTCTGACTGGTATATGCTCGGCATTGTTACGATTACCAATAGGATTAACTAATCGTACACTATATAAATCTTCTCCTTCCTCTTCCTGTGATATATTTGAATCAAGCTCAAGAAATACTTGCTCAGGATAAGAGCGTAAAAGTCTTATCTGTAAAGCTGATTTTAAATCCCTAGCACTTTGGGCAGACGGACTATTACTTCCAAACAAAATTGTAGCAGATTTCCATGGGTGATTAAACGCAATAATTTCATCAACAAGAGATTTTATTGTAATACTTTTTTGTAAGAATTTGTCATTTGTAATACTTTTTTGTAAGAATTTGTCATTGTTTTTAGGTTTAATTCGGCTAATGTTTCTTTTTAGAATTGCTGAATAGTTGTAATTGAATCGGCTAATTTCTGGGAAATGCTTCCTAATTCATTATTCAATTTAGTGACCGATTGAGATGCTCTAAGGGTTAGGTCTGCACTTTGTTCTAATTTCTCGCAAACTGGTATAATTAGCTGAGTTTTCATCTCATCAATTAAGCTCTCTAAAACATTTTTTTGAATAGTTGTGATTTCTGTTAATTTAACTTGAGTGACAGAGATATTATTGAAGACTGGTGTTAGCTTAGATTCAATTGTTCGATCCAGTTGAATACTGACAGCGTTACCTACCTCTTCTCCTATAACTTTAGCATCAAGAAATTTAGCTACTTTTTCTAACGCTTGAGATGCTCTTAAATTAGCAGTGAAATCGAATTTCTTAAAACTTTCAGAAATTTCTTTTAAACTGCTAACAGCTTCCTGTTGTGAGTCCTTCCCTGCTATTGTAATTTTGTGTAATGCCCGACTAATCTGGTCATGATTGGATTGTCTTACAGAATCTGTAATGAAAAGGATAAATGTGAATAAACTACCTGTTCCTAATCCCATTAAAGAAGTAGAAAATGCAGTTTTCATCCCATCGAGTAATCCAGTAACACCCACCAATAAAGACTCAGTATTATTCAAGTTATTAAGAGGAATATCTGAAATTCCTACTTGAATGCCATAAAAGGTTCCTAATACACCAATGGCAGTACATAATGTTCCTACAAAGCGAAGGTTACTACGGGTAGCATGAGTTAGGATTTCTGGATATTGTTTAAGAATATATTTTCCTTTTCCTTCTATTTGCACGGGTTTATTATTCTTTGTTTCTAAATGCTCATCAATCCACTCTTCATATTTTCTTTGTTCTATACTACTACCTCTTTTAAGTGCTTTGATTACGTCTTGATCATTTTTGGCTCTCTTACAATATAAAACACAGGTATAAATTTCCCATACTGTTGCAATTGAAAAAACGGCAAGGGTAATCCAATGAAATAGATCATTGTCCCAAATAATGTTGAATATAGTTAACAATGACTGCATTGTGTTAGGTTACTCAAATATTTATAGGTAGATTACTGCTTTACTTTGGTACAAATTGTACTTGACAAACGACACGGAGTATAGAGTGCCAGCTTGGCAACCTTTGAGTCGGTCTCGGAGACACTCAATGGGTTAACCTAAGAATGAACAGGGGTTGGCATTCCCCAGTTAGTTATTATGGCAAAAGGAAAGGCTTTGGTCAGCTAGTTTTGACCCGCCAGCAGCAACAAGAAGCAAAGCTCTTGAGAAAGATTGTTCTCCAGCATTTTCAGCATTTGCCAGACCCCAGAGTCGGCCGCAAAAAAGACCATACCTATAAAGTCCCTTCAATTTTACGGCGAATCACCTCCTCCATTTGACGTAAACCCTCCTCCGTACTAGGGAAATTATACCTGATCGCATTCGGATCACGACGACTCATCAACGCCCGCAAAGCCTCATCATCCTCACGGTGTTGTAGAACATAGGCTCTGAGAGTGGACTTGCTCATTTCGTTAAAATTAGGCTTCATTTGGCAAAAACTCCCAATTTCCATCGGCATAAATAATCAATTCAATGTCTTCACCTGCCAAGATATAAATTTCGCCCCGTAACGGGTCAAATCGGAATAAAACAATATCCCGAAATCCATCCGAGAGACTTTGGCAAAGCTCAACCGACTTAATAGCTTGCTGTGTGGTTAACGAAAACAACTTACCCCCAAATGATAACACCTTTTCAGTTTACTCTAATTACCCTCAACCCTCACAAGCCTACCCATTAGCACATTCTCAAAAAGTGCTGGTAGAAAGGCCATAGCCTAGTACCTAGGCGGTCAAACAGCCTAAGTAATACCAAATCCGCCTTAGAAAGTAAAGTAACAAATTAAGAATAAGTAAGCCAATGATAGTTGGTCAAGTTTTTAATTTCTTCTGTCATATTTTCGAGAACGCAACAACGCTGAACCAGCTTTTCTTCGAGTTCTTCAATGGTCTCAAAATATTCGTTGACTAAAGTTCCCTCATCAAGACCCCTATCTTTGGCGAAAGCTTGATAGACCAAATTCAACCATTGATGGTTAACTCTTGGGATTAAATACCAAACGTTTTTCTGGTTTTAGGCTCAAGAAATCCATAGACATATAACCATTCTTAACGGTGTTGCACTACCGCCGTTGGTCTTTTTAAACTGTTCTTGTTCAATCGGATTTCCTTTCTTATGTTTCGGTCTGGGTTTTTGACAAGAATATTTGGACTTTTTTAAGTAATTCCACCCTCTTTGATTCCAGACTTTTTCTCGCCCCGTTTCCTTTTCTATCCATCTGGCTACCTTCGGATCTGTCCAGATTCCTCCATCCACAGGACGTTCTTTCAGTTCTTCTTTTAATTTTTGAAATTGTTCTTCCTTCAATAAAGGTTCTTTTTCTCTCCGATGTTCCGCACTTTTTTTCTTGAGATTTTTAACTCCTTCTTCTCCTAATTCATTATATCTCTTGAGAATTCTAAAACTATATTGATAATCTAACCCCACAGCTACTGCCGCATTTTTGATTGTCCATCCTAACGATATTTGACCCAATAAGTGCCATCTTCTTGTTTCCACTGAGTCTTGACTGCTTCTGGATCTATCTTTCAGTTGCTCTGAACTTAGATGTTCTGCTAAGTAAGCTTTCTTGGCCATTTTATCTCCTCGTCTTTACTCGTTTTATTATAATAGGATTTAGTGTAAATCGGCCATTTGTTCGGCCCAAAGTCCAAAGTCTTGCTCCTAGGATGCCGTCATCGATTTCTCTTCTTCTAAGCTCAATTAACATTATATTAATAATCCGCCAACAGTGAGGGCTTAAAAACGGATTTACTATCATAATGTGTTGTTTTCCTGATCGTCTGAAGATTGAACACGAAAGGGAGGCGCGACATAATCGGAAGGTAAATAATTTTCGGGAATGGTTGTTGTATTTCCATCTCGTAGGGAGGTGTAACTGGGAGAAAGAATCTCAATCCCAGCTTCATTACACTTATCTTGAATATTTTGATGGAGTTCTGAATAAATTATTACCATCAAATTGGGTTGGTTAGTGTAAGCGTTTAACTGATAACTGATGTAAAAATTATCCAGGCTAGTTTGCAGGACAAAAGGTGCGGGTTCTTTGAGGATATGCTCGGTCTCTAGAGCCGCTTCAATTAGGGTTTTGTGGGCTTTTCGCCAAGGCAGATCGTAACCTAGGGTAATCGTTGTCTGAATAATTAGATTTCTGTTTAATTCCCGCGAGGAAATACTAAAGTTAATCACATTACTACTTAATAAAGACGAGTTAGGAATAGTAATGATTTTATTAGTAGGAGTACAAATGCGAATAACTAGGAAGTTTTTTTCAATTAGATCGCCAATTACATCTCCTATTTGAATGTGATCTCCAATGCGAAAGGCACGGGTATAAATAAGAATAATTCCCCCGATAACATTGGCGATCGCCGAAGTAGAACCAAGGGATAAAAGAAGACCAAGAAAAACAGAAACACCTCGGAAAGCAGGGGAATCAAAACCGGGCAAGTAGGGAAAAGCGACTATTGCTGCTATGGCAATAATTATGACTAATAGGAGATTGTAAGTAGGTTTAGCCCAATCAGTGTAAAAACCAGGAATAACCAGATTTCCTCTTTCTATTGCCGTAAAAAAGGGCTTGATAAGCCCGATTAAGTAGTAGGTTATAAAAATGATTATGGCAATAATAAAGGCATTGGGAAGATATTGGCCAATAGAGGATAAAACCAGTTCTAATGATTGAGAAAAATAGCCTAAAATACTCTCACCAAAAACTCTTGTCCAGGGAAATAAACGAAGTACAAATGTAGCATAATTAAATAATAATAAAAAGAGAACAAGTAAGCGAATTATCCGAAGAACTCGCAGCCAAAAAAAGCTTATATTAGAGGAAGATATGATCTCAACATTCCCGATTTGAATGCCTGGCGTCAAGGATTCAATCAAACGTCTAATAAAGGGAAATAGCTTCCCTGAAATTTTGATAACTGCAAAGCTAATAATCAGGAAGGCAAAGCTGGCTATAACCGTATAAATGATGTTCTTAAGTAGTTGTTCGGGTTTTCGATCTTGGCGATATTGAGCGATAGCAACCTGAATTTTTTGTAAAGCTTGTTGAGCTAAAACCTCCGGCGTTGAACGATAGGCTTTTGCATCTCGCTCCGTCACCGTTAGAATTACTTCTTGATCTACACTTAAATAAAGTGAGTTATCATCAGGAATCTGCTTAATTGTCAGGTTCTCAACAGGAATAGAATCATTTTGAGCAATTCTTTCAATTCTCCGGGTAATAGCGTTAGCTCTCTCCTCCGCCGAAAATGAAGAAACTCCACGCCGGATAAAAAAGAGAGTTTTTCCATCTAACATAACTGGAAAGCCGTCAATTTTATTTTCCAGTTGTGTCGGATTTTGAGCTATTCCCAAAAGAGGAGAGGTGAGAGTCAGTAGTAAAACTACAACAAATATTACCAAAGTATGTCCAATTTTTTTCATCCATCCTCTAGTTCTAGATGGTTTACTTGGCATTAAAGATATTAGATTAATATCGAAAAATGGTACAGATTTCATAGGATTAAGTCAGATTTTTCTTTGTGTAGTAGGGTAAGGTTTAGGCATTACTGTCCTCGATGAGGTACAGATATACTAGGTTGAGACAGGAGTGGAAAAATTGCCAACACCAAAACTCTGTAAGGGTTGCCAATATTTAGGAAATTTAAGCGAGTTTTTCCTCAACATCTGTTAGTGATGGAAATGGGAACCAGATAATTTTGACTGATAATGAGACTGAGATTGAAAAAATGCGATCGCTGACCTAATATCCCGCAACAAAAGCTCCGCCATGTCGCGACTAAATCCCTCTTTAATCACCACGCGCTGCACGGTTAAATCTTGGCGATTTTTGGGCATTGTATAGGCAGGAACTAACCAACCCCGCTCGCGCAATTTATCGGCTAAATCGAATAAAATATAATTATATTGATCGCTAATTGTCTCCTTTAATTTCCAAGCAAAAACTGGAATAGTGCTGCCATCGGTAATCAATTCAAACGGCCCCATCTTAGCGATTTCCCCCGATAAATACAAGGCCGTATCTCGACAGGCTTGATGAATTTGTCGATAACCCTCTTTGCCCAAGAGTAAAAAATTATAATATTGAGCGACTACTTGATTGCCGGGACGAGAAAAATTGAGAGCAAAATTAGGCAGATCACTGCCTAAATAATTACAATGAAAGATTAATTCTTCTGGCAATTCTTGCCGATCTCGCCAGATAATCCAACCGACACCGGGATAGACTAAACCGTATTTATGTCCAGGAGCATTAATCGATTTAACCCATTTGAGGCGAAAATCCCAGACTAAATCGGGATCAAGAAAAGGGGCAATAAAACCACCACTAGCACCATCGACGTGCAGGGGAACTTGCCAGCCGGTTTCTCTGCTCAATTTTTCTAGAACATCATTAATTTCTTGGACGGGTTCGTAACTACCATCAAAGGTACTACCCATAATGGCAATTACCCCGATCGTATTCTCATCAATTAGTTTAATTGCTTCCGTCGCATCGAGGTGAAAACGATTCCCTTCCATCGGCACAAAACGCGGTTCTACCTCCCAATAACGACAGAATTTTTCCCAACAAACCTGCACATTAATGCCCATGACTAAATTAGGTTTATCGGTGGGTTTACCCTCTTTTTGTCGGCGATAGCGCCACTGCCATTTTAAAGCCATGCCTCCCAACATCGCCGCTTCACTGGAACCAATGGTAGAACAACTGGTTGCCGCTGCGCCTTTGGGAGCATTCCAGAGTCTAGCGATCATATTCACACAACGCAATTCAATTTCGGCGGTTTGTGGGTATTCATCCTTGTCGATCATGTTTTTATCGAAGGTTTCCGCCATTAATTGTTTGGCTTCCGGTTCCATCCAAGTGGTGACAAAAGTAGCCAGATTCAGGCGGGAATTACCATCAAGGGCAAGTTCATCGCGAATTAAATTGTACGCCGCCGCCGGCGGCATTTCCCCCTCGGGAATCTCGTATTTAGGTACAGCGGAAGTCAGGGCGCGGGAAGCATAGGTGGGGGTAATTAGTGCCTCTTCCGGACTGAGGCGATCGAGATTAATTTTCTGATGAACCATAACTTCCCTAATAAAATATCTTTTTTGCTCAGAGTAAATTACCAATCATTCCAAAAATAATAGCAATAATCGAGACGGATAAAGAATAGGAAAGCATCCCGTAGGTTACTACCAGCCGCCGCATCGCCGTACTATTAATACTTGTATCGAAGGTTTGATAACAAGCCGCCATACAAAAACCGGCTCTTCGTTACTCTTTATGCTAAATCAACAGACAAGATGCCAAGACAACATACTTCTAACCCAAAAATTCCGAAAGTTTCTCAAGCCATAGGCTCTCCGTTTTATTAGTTTAAGTTTATTGTTGATTCCCTCGACCACCCCATTCGTTGTCCTTTGCTCGAAATAACTAATTATTTCTCCAAACCAGTTTCGGATTGTTTGACAACTCTTGGTAAAAACACTGGA
>NZ_JACJQV010000009.1 GCF_014696875.1 Microcystis wesenbergii FACHB-1317
AAAGACTTAATAGAAGGGATTGAATTGGCTATGTTAGAAGTTACTCAAAAAGATATTCGCAATTGGTTTACTCACTGTTGCTACTGTACCTCATAAGTCAGAGAATTGCTATATATCTCCATCCTTAAAACAGCGTCTTGCTTTTCTGAAGTTACCAATGACTGAACGGAGGAATATTCTCAAAAGTCAAGCCGATATAATGCTCTCTCACTATCAACAAGATTCTGAATGGCAGGAGTTAATGGCAGGTGACATCATTGAGTATTAACCCTGAGCTGCCAAAACGTGGAGAAATTTGGTTAGTCAACTTCGATCCTACTGTGGGTGCAGAAATCAAAAAAGTGCGTCCTGCTGTCGTCATCAGTTCCGATTCAGTAGGAAAGCTTCCTATCAAGCTTATTGCTCCTATTACAGACTGGAAAACATATTTTTCCGCAAATTTCTGGCCCGTTAAAATTGAACCTAACAGTATCAATGGATTGAATAAAGCTTCTGCAATTGATACTCTTCAACTAAGAGGGGTGGATTTACAAAGGTTTATTCATAAATTAGGAAGCGTTTCTGAAATTACAATGCTGGAAATTATAGCTTCCATTGCTACTGTAATCGAATTTGAGGTCTAACAAATGATTGCACCCGACCGTGTGTTAGATAACTCATAATCATGTAAACGTAGTGAATTCAGCTGGTAGGCTGCGTTCCCTAATGTGGCTCCTACTGCTCCAGCGCTCGATTTTGGGGAACTCACCATGCACATTGATTGAAACTGTGGGTTAAAGTGCGATACCGAAGGCACTGGGTAGCACCCCTAGATGGGGTTGGAGGGCTTGCTTTAGGGCGCTATACTGGGTTATAGGGGTTTTCAAGATTAGTGCTATTTCTCATCAAATCCTATGCTAGACTGGTGGTAGATTAGTTATCAACTACTACAAAAAGTTGAATTGGTAAAATACATGAGTACATCAGCAAAATCACTAGAAGAACTGGTGAGACAATTATCGCCCCAGTTAAAGGGTGAAGTACAAACGTTTGTAGAGTCACTTTTAAGTAAATCTAACCAACCTATAAAACGTAAACTCCGTCAAGACTGGGCAGGGATGCTTAAAACCGATTACACATCAATTGAGTTACAGCATCTTGCAGTTGAATGGAGAAATGGCTAGTGTTTCTTCTGGATACGAATATTTGGCTAGAACGCTTATTAGGACAAGCACAGGCGGAGGTTGTTGCGGAGCTACTTGATACGCTCTCACCGTCTGATATGTGTATGACTGATTTTACTTTACCTAAAATGTCGGATGAATGCCCCCGCTAGATTTTTCAACAAGATACTCACTAAAATTAGCGGGGGATGAAATCCGACCAGAATATTAGCAACGGAGTATCGATTTAATTCTATCATTTGTGAGTAAACTGTGTTATAATCTACTTAACCAATGGTCGAGAATTGTTAGATGCTAGTCGTAGAAGCAAAGCTAAAAAACGGGACACTAGAGCAATATCACCAGCTTGATGAAGCTATCAAAACTTCTCAGTTTGTGCGTAATTCTTGTGTTCGTTATTGGATGGATCATAAGGGTACAACCCGCAATGATCTCCAAAAACTTTGCTCGGTACTAGCTAACAATAAAGAGACACCTTGGGTTAATAAATTAAACTCACAAGCACGTCAATCTGCTGCTGATAGAGCCTGGCAATCAATTAGTAAGTTTTATCAGAATTGTCATGCTAAAATACCGGAAAAAAAGGGTTTTCCTCAGTTCAAAAAGCATAGTCGTTCTGTTGAGTATAAACTAACGGGCTACAAACTATCTGATGATAGACGTAAAATCAAGTTCACCGATGGCTTTAAAGCAGGAGAATTTGATTTATGGTGTAGTCAAAAGACATTAGTTTATTATTCAGAACAACAGATTAAACGGGTAAGAGTTGTTAGACGTGCTGACGGTTATTATTGCCAGTTTTTAATTGACGTAGAACGGCAAGAATACCATAAACCAACGGGACAAATAACAGGAATTGACTTAGGGTTAAAGGAGTTTTATACCGATGCTCAAGGTAATACTGTAGAGAATCCACGTTATTTAATAAAGTCAGAAAAACGACTGAAAAAAGCACAACGACGATTATCTAAGAAATTCCGTACAGGAAAGAAACAGTCTAAAAACTATCATAAGCAACGGGTAAAGGTAGCTAGGCTTCATCTTAAAGTATCAAGACAACGTAAAGACAAAGCAATTAAAGACGCTGTGGCGTTAGTCCAGTCTAATGATCTGGTAGTCTATGAAGCTTTAAAGGTAAGAAACTTAGTCAAAAACCGTAAGCTTGCCAAGTCGATTTCTGATGCTTCTTGGTATCAATTCACTGAATGGTTGAATTATTTTGCCAAGATTTATCGGATTGTTTGTGTTGCTGTTCCTCCCCATTTTACTAGCCAAGATTGTTCAGTTTGTGGGACGAGAGTTCAAAAAACATTAAGCACTAGAACTCATCAATGTCCCAATTGTCAAACAGTCTTAGATAGGGATCATAATGCAGCAATAAATATTCTTAAAAAAGGGTTGCAATATTTGGGAAATCATCTCAACGGTACTGTTGGGCAAACAGAAACCCCCCCCCAACCCTAGGGCTGTTTCATTCTCCCATCAGAATATCAAAAGTAAAAGCGATCACTATCAGGTAAAATGAGAAGTGACCGCCAACTTTTTAAATATATGTTGAGCTTAATAGAAAAACTGAAACAAGTCAAGGACTTTCGGAAAGATCAAGGAAAAAGACACCCTTTATGGATAGTATTAGTAGTAATAATACTGGGAACAATGCTAGGATACTCAGGTTATAGAGAGCTAGGAGAGTTTGCTAAAAATAATCGGCACAGGCTGAGTAAAGAATTTAACATAATTCCAGAAAGAGTCCCATCCTCTTCAACAATTAGAAGGGTGATGATGGGAGTTGATGGTCAGATTTTGTTAAAAATGTTTAATGAATGGGCATTAGAAGAATATGGACAAAGAAGTGATATAAATTGGCTAGACATAGATGGAAAAAGTCTCAAAAACACCCGAAAAAATCCTAATAATGAACAACAAAATTTTATTATGTTTATCTCATTGTTTAGTCAAGAAAGTGGCTTGGTATTACACTTAAAAAGAATCGAAAACAAAAAAGGGTCTGAAATCGACGAAAGTCAAGCTATAATTGAAGATTGCACTCTCCAAAATAAAGTTTTTACTGGCGATGCTTTACACTGTCAGAAGAAAACAATCAGCTTAATAGCCAAGACTAAAAATGATTATGTTATCACAGTTAAAGGAAATCAGAAAAATCTTTATCAGCGAATTCAAGACCTGAGTAATTCCTCAAAGCCAGAAAGTTGTTTTCTTGAACAAGATAATAGTCATGGTCGAAAAATATCAAG